>SBAT01000129.1 GCA_005240105.1 Chloroflexota bacterium | reverse complement strand
TCAGCGAGAAGAACTCGCCTTCGCAAATCTCTCACAGCAAGAATGCTTTGAAGGTTGCCAAGAAAGAGAAGACGACTGAGACCAAGACAGAAACCAAGACTGAAACATCCGCTGCAGACAAGGCCGCCGCTAAGGAAGCCGAAAAGTCAGCTAAGGCTGCTGCCAAGTCGGAAAAGGCTGCTAAGGCAGCTGCCGAAAAGTCGGAAAAGTCCGCTAAGTCCGCCGACAAGTCCGCAAAGACCGCTGACAAGTCCGCAAAGACTGAAGCGAAGGGCAAAGAAGGCTCCTGCAAGGGCAAAGAACATGCCTGTAAGGGTGGAGAAGGCGGCTGCCACGGTGGCGAAACCAAGTAGTAAGGAGTCATTGTGCCGACGGGTTTTCTAAAGCTAAAACAATCGCTACCTAGGCTAGGAATTGGCTTGGGTCTGCGTCGTGATATGGCTTCCGAGACACTTGAGCATCGTGCACAAATTGGCTTTTTAGAACTGGTACCGGAAAACTACATGGGTGTTGGGGGGAGAGCGCGTGAAGTGCTAGATAATGCAGCCACCGCTTATCCCCTCATCTCTCATGGAGTAAATCTTTCTATCGGCTCAACAGACGATTTAAATTTCGACTATCTCAAGCAATTGAAGAGCTTGCTTGATGAATATGACATTCCCTGGTTTTCCGATCATTTGTGTTTTACCAGCGTTGAAGGCAATTACCTCCATGACCTTTTGCCATTGCCTTTCTCTCGGGAAACCGTCAAACACATTGTTGAACGTGTAAAACGTGTGCAGGATTTTGTCGGCCGTCCATTCCTTTTGGAAAATATTTCTTTCTACATGTATTTGCCTGGCGGCGACATGACCGAAGGTGAGTTCATATCTGAAATTCTGGAACTTGCCGATTGTGGATTATTGCTCGATGTGAATAATGTCTATGTCAATGCTGTGAACCATGGTTTTGACGCCCATAAGTTTTTAGATACGCTTCCCCTGGAAAGAGTTGTGCAAATTCATATTGCCGGACACAAAATGGGCAAGGAAATGATTATTGATACGCATGGCTCACCGGTAATTGAGCCTGTCTATGAACTTCTAGATGCAGTGCTTAGAAAAACACCTGTCAATGGTGTGCTTTTAGAGCGCGATCAAAATTTCCCTGAATTTGACGAGATATTGTCTGAGCTTTCTCATATTGAGACGGTGGCTAAAGCCGCCCAACCGGGATTGATAAGAGGTGAAATTGCCCACGTCACTAAGTGATTTAGAGAAGACGCTTAGCGTCCTCTGGACAAATGAGACTCACCGTTTGAATTTTTTGAAAAACGGCAAATTGCCTGCCGATGAATTTGCTAAGTCCATAACTTCAACAATTGACGAGCGCGGTGTGCGTACTTATGCCGAGCTTATTAATATTGGCCGCTCTGACTTAATGCTTTCCGTGTTTCCCGGTTGCGCGCGCCTTTTAAACAAGAAATGGCAAGAAACCATTGATGATTATTTTCAGACTTGCCCGCCTAAACATTATCGCCTGAATATGTCCGCCAGTTCATTCAGTGAGTATCTAATTGAGCATTGTCCTGACCATCTGCGCAAGTTCCCCTATTTGGCAGACCTTGCTGATTATGAATGGGTGGAGTTGCAATTAATGGAAGATGCTCGGGAAATAAAAGCCTTGCCTCATAAGCCGTTATCTGAACCAGTCCATTTCGAAAAAATGGCTCCTGTGGTCAATCCGGTTTTGACAATACGTAATTACAGTTACCCGGTGCCTGTAATTGTGGACTATTTGCGTGAAGGGCAATTGCCGCGCAACATCTCACCAAGAGATGTATACGTGGCTGTCTATCGTGACCCGGAAACACATTTGGGGCGATACGTGGAAATTACACCAGGCATCGCACAGCTAATTAGCGAGGCTCAGGAAAAACCTACTGTCTATGCTGACCTGGCTGTCACGGCCATTGCCTACAGCAAAGCAGGCAGTGCTGAAAACGCCTTGTTGGAATTTTTTGAAGCAGTAGAAAAACTGCAATCTCTAAATCTATTTATTGGTTCTCAAACTGTTTGAGGCGATTCCATTAAGTCCATAAAACCGCGGGGTAGGCAGGCGCCACCATCTGCTGTCAGTACATCGCCATTAATATAGGCCGCGTTTTCCGATAAAAGGAAACAAGCAATTTTGGCAATTTCATCAAGCTCGGCAAATCGTCTTACTGGAATTCGCTCTATGACCTTTTTCTTTGCCTCTTCCGAGTCAAAAAGAAGGTTCTTGGAAGCGGCTTCCGTAACCATTGCACCTGGAGCGAGTGCGTTAACTCGTATGCCGCGTGAGCCCCATTCAACGGCCAAGGTCCTGGTCATGGCTAGAACTCCGGCTTTGGCGGCAGCAGAATGCACCACTCCCGGTGCTCCTGAAAGCGCGTAGGTGGCAATGATATTGAGAATAGAGCCTTTCCCTTGTTTGAGCATGACTTTGCCGACTGCACTTGAGCAATACCAGGTGCCATTAAGCACTATGCCAACAACAGCATTCCAACCGTTGACAGTGAGATTTTCTGCGGGCACGGCAAAATTGCCGGCTGCGTTATTCACCAAAAGATCAATACGCCCGTAAGTTTCAAGGGTCTGAGCCACCATGCGCTCTACCTGTTCCGGATGGCGGACGTCTACTTGTATGACCTTAACATCAATACCTTTAGCCTTTAAGTCAGACTTTGCCTTTGACAAATTTTCTTCACTGCGGCTGGCGATCACGACCTTGGCACCTAACTGTCCTAGCGACTCGGCAATTGCCTTGCCCAGCCCTGTGCTGCCACCGGTGACTATTGCCACTTGCCCTTGAAAATTCTTGTCCATTTGCTAACAATCTCCTGACGGATGATACTTATTTGCCGAGAATTTGTGTCCAGCGACCCTGCACAAAAATTACGCGTTTGGTGTATGGATCTCTTACAGGGCGGCCGTTAGCACTAGCTCCCCAGACAAGAAAGAAATCGGTGGGGCTATTTTGGTTCATGCCCTGGTTTGTGCTGACAATAGTGATTGTTCCTGCCGGTGCTTGCCAGTCATCCGGTGGGTTGGTTTGATATTGTCTTGCTTGTTCAAGCGTCATAGAGTAATCAACTTGGATCCGAATTCTATCGTCTTGTTGAGCAATCATTTCGTTTGTTTGTTCGTCGTAACTGAGAATTTCGCCACCAGGTCCTGAGCCAGTCAGCGGTGCGGCTATTGGTACGCCGCTTTCGGCTTGATTCATGGAGTCCGGATCATATGGATTAAAGGGCACCAGTTCGGTTAGCTGTGAGCGAACCCAGTTTTGTTCATCGCCAACTCGGGGAAAAAAAACGTTGCTTGAGCAATAGTTTTGCATCCATGAAGCAACTTCGCGAATTTGCTTGGCCATCATGGCGTCCGCTTCTTGAATGACCGGGGACTCGCGTCGAACTTTCGGTTGGCTGTTTGCTTTTGTGTTTCTACTCGTGTTGACAGGCTCATCCGGGAAGTCGCTCTTCATATCGCGTTCGATTTCGTCTTCAAGGCTGTCTTGGGCCATGACCGGTAAAGCTAATAAGCCAAGAGCAACAAAAGCGACTTTTAACCACGCCTGCTTCATTTCTTTGTCCTTTGTTAAACCGATGCTTCATTTTAGCCTGGAATTTGCCTCTTGTTTGGCTGGACAAAAGAAATGCCCACATTTGCGGGCTGTGGGCATCCTTTTTTCGGCTAAAACTAACGAAAGCAGCGTGGTTAGTTGCTGGCAAAACTTAATTTGCTTCTACCGGCAGATAATTGGCTGGAGAGTAGATCAAGGTCGGCATTTATTTTTTTACGCTGCCAATAAGTAAGGCCACCCTGATTGGTCAAAAGATAAGATTCACAGGCACTGATGCGGGCTAGTTTCTTTTCTATCCTGGCCGCCTTAATTGGCGAAGCTGTCGATAGTTGATGTCTAATTGATGCTTTCTTTGAGACAATTTCCGCAATGGCTGAACTTACGACTTTTCGCTCGCGGAAACTTAGATCTACTTGGCTGGCAAGCCTGTCCAGTTGTGAATGCAGACGTGCATTAAGTCGCCCACTGCTGTTTTTTTGAGTTGTACTTTCAATTGCCTGTAGCTGGGTATTTAAACTATCGACCTCCAGTTTTGTCAGCCGTCCAGATTGAAGCCCATCGTTAATGCGCCTCTGCAAGGTTTGGCTGCGTAATTGAAAGTCGATGAAGGTAGGATCTACATATCCGTGGTAAATCTTTTGCGCTTCTACAATTCCGGCTGTGGCCAAAAATATGGCACATACCAGCGCCAAGTCGGCAGCTAGTTTCTTTGAGATCATAAATGCCTCCTCAATATAGAGCACGCTCACCGTGGTAAAGATGACGGATATTGCCTGAGCTTGTTCCTGAAAGAGGCTAAATTGCCAAGATTTATTAGTCAGTAGGCGGTATGAATTTATCCGGGACGAAATTCTCATCCGTCGGAGGGTTAATTTGACCCATGAGCCTGCCTGCCTGCAGCGTCAGCGTGGTGTGCTTGCCGTCTCCGGAAACCATTACCGAGCCTTCTATTGTGCCTTTATGGCAAGCAAAATTGACGGTTTGCCCAATTGTATCGATGCGATCCATCTGCCAGCCTTGCTTTTTTAATTCCGTACGGTAATAAAGGCTAACCTTATCAACATCATCATTGGTGATGATCATGAGAAATTGGGAGCTGTCGGCACCTTCTGTTTCGCCGGCAACTGAACCGGAGGGCTTGGCGCCTGGATAAACAGGCAGTGGGAATTTGCCGTCCAAGGCTTTTTTGCCCTCTGTTATCGTTTGCTTTATGCCACCGGAATTGAAGCTTACCTGGTCGCGAGGCGCGCAACCGCCTAGGATGCTTAAGGCGAAGATACAGATAAGTGTTTTGTTCATTAGGCTAGTCAAAAGGCTCATCGAAAAAACTTTACTAGAGGCTATATTTTACCCCCATGCGGGAATTATTGTATTGTGTGGGTAGAAGGCTGCCCACGTTTACTGACTTCAGTTGTCAGGTTTGAGCAACATGCATATCAATTATCAACTAAAGCTTTTTGCCTGCCTGTCATTGCTTTTGGCTCTTCCGACCATAAATATGGCTTGCCTGGCTAATGATGAAAAACCTGCCGACACTACAGTAAAGGTTCAAGGGCGATGGGGAGCGCTTACATCCCTTGGTCCGGATACATTGGCGGACTTGGCTGAAGATGTGGCTCCTTGCGTAGTTAATATAGATGTGGCGCCGTATGGTCAGGATAGTAAGTATGGACGAAGTCCTCAAAAGCAATCCGACAAGTTTTATAGGTATTACGGTGTTGAGCCACCGCAACAGGCAAACCCTTCCAGGACTACAGGCTCGGGAGTGATACTAAAGCCTGACGGCATAATAATGACCAGCAATCACGTAGTGGAGCGCTCTGATCGTATCAAGGTTACTTTGCACGATGGCCGAACGTTTCTGGCTCGAGTTATTGGCTCTGATTCTTTTTCTGATTTAGCCGTTTTAAAAATCGAAGCCAATAATTTGCCGACCGTGCGTTTTGGCACAGCTAAGAATGTCAGACCGGGTGATTGGGTACTAGCTGTAGGCAGTCCGTTGGGTCTTGATCACACTGTCACCCTGGGAATTGTCAGCGCCCTTGGACGTGAAGCGAAGGGACTGGACAGTTTTGGTGCGCGATCCGGTGCAGTACGTTTCATCCAAACTGATGCAGCCATCAACCCAGGTAATTCCGGTGGACCGCTGGTGAATTTGAAAGGTGAGGTTGTCGGTATCAACACTTTCATTCGCGGCGATGCACAAAATATTGGCTTTGCCATCCCTGCTGATATTGCCGCGTCAGTGGCTAACACGCTCATGCGCCAGCAGCCTATTGCTCATCCTTTCATTGGCATTGTGATGGAAGAGAAAGAAGACAATGAATTGGTATCAGACGGACGCAAGCCGATACAGGGCGTGGAGGTGAGAACGGTCTCGCCCAATAGTCCGGCGGCCAAGGCTGGTCTCATGCCTGGTGATTTGATCATGGAAATAGAAGAAAAGTCGGTGGCCCGGCCAGGTGAAGTAAGCGAAATTGTGCGCAAGGCGGACGTTGGTGATTACTTGAGCTTGATAGTTAAGCGCTCAGGACAATTGCGCACTATTACAGTGAAGGTTGAGCAGCTACCCGGTGGCTCCGAGTTCGAATAGTTTTTTGACCAATTAAATTAACCGACAGGACAAGTGCTGCTATTAAAATTCCCGGCACGCTTGCCGACCACCAATTACCTTCAACTAGCCCAGCCTGAGCGGTCCCCAACATATGTCCCCAGCTGGGAGTGTCCGGGCCAAGTCCTAAGCCAAGAAAACCAAGTCCGGCTTCCATCAGCACCGCATCTGATACCAGAAGTGTTGTCTCTGCGGCAATGATATTTTTGGCATTGGGCAGCAAGTGTTTAAATAGCATTTGCGTGCGTGAGAGACCAGTAGCATTAGCAGCAAGGATGAAATCTTCACTCATTATGGATAGCACCTGTGCGCGCGTTAGCCTGGCTGCTTCCAGCCAGCTGGTAGCGGAAATAATGACGATAACCACGACTATTGGTAGATAGCCAAAACTGTAATCGCTTACCTGAAGAATTTGTGCAAGCCATTGTGGCAGGTCATTGACAAGAGTTGGAGTAGACACCAGAGATTGGAAAAGCAAGATAAGGACAATACTTGGAATTGCCAGCATGCCATCGACAAAGCGCATCATTATCATATCCAGCCTGCCGCCGAGAAGAGCGCTTAAGGCTCCCCAAATACTGCCAAAGGCAGAAGCCAGGCAAGCAGAAACTATGCCGACGAATAAGGAGGCGCGCGCTCCCCATAAGGCTTGTGAAAATAGGTCTCGTCCTAGATGATCCGTGCCCAGGATGTGGTAGGCGCTGAATGGCGGAATATTACGCTCTGACAGATTAACGCTCAGCGGATCAGCAGGGGCTACAAGAGGAGCCAATAATGCCATGCTCACAAGAAGTAGTAGAATGGCTGCACCACAGGTGGTGCCAGGGTCAAGTCTGTTTCGCATAAGCTGACTTTCCCTTGCCGGTTAATTCTGCATTTGCTTTGAGGCGTGGGTCTATTGCCTCGGCAATAAGATCGGCCAGCAGATTCGCTAAGACCACAAGGCATCCGTAGATGACTGTCAGCGCCACAAGAATTGGATAGTTGCGACCGAAAGTAGCTTCTACAACAAGCCTGCCCAATCCCGGCCAAGCAAAAATTGTTTCGACAAGTACTGATCCGCCAAGGAGAGCCGGTAAAGACAGTCCTAAAAGACTGATGACCGGCATCAAGCTATTTTTGAAAACATGTTTCACTATGACTTCTCTGAAGCTCAAACCCTTGCTCAGTGCGTATGTTACATATTGTTTGGAGAGTTCTTCCGCAATCGATGTCTTAATAAAAAGAGCTACCTTTGCGCCCCGTCTGGCGGCAAGCACTGAGGCCGGCAACCAGACATGATTGAGAAATTGCACTGGCGTATTTTCGACACCAGGATTACTGAAGGCTAGAACCGGCGCTAAATGAGTCCATTGTGTAAATACAAAAAGCGAAATGAGAGCCAAGTAAAAGCTTGGAGTTGAATAGACGATGAGTATGGCAATGGACAAGATTTGACCGGGTAATTGAAATTTGAGCGTGGAGAGAAAACTGGTCAGAAGACCAAGAGCAATACCGCCTGCAAAGGCAAATATTAGTGCCGTCCCAGTTAGCGTAATAGTAGGAACAATGCGCTGGGCAATTACACTCATGACCGGCTGTCCATCGCGATAAGAGCGCCCTAATTCACCTCTGCCGACAAAACCGCCTAGCCAGGACAAATACTGTTTGGGCCATGGCTCATCCAATCCAAACTCTTTTCTCATAGAAGCCAATTGCGCAGCCGGTATGTCTTTCTGGCTATTGCCTAAAAGTACATCGACCGGATCGCCTGGAATGGCACGAACAATGGCAAAACAAAACAAAGACAAAATGAGAAGTAAGGGTATGGCGCTCATTAGTCTCTTCAGGATCACGGACTTTTCCTCGGGATTGTCCAAGCTTAAGCAAGCTTAGTGTCAGTTAGGATACTTCATGGCTTCGTTGACAAACAAATGGCCTACCTAATAGGATTGCTCATAGTGCTTGTAAGGGGCATACGGCGGCATAGCCAAGTGGTAAGGCAGAGGTCTGCAAAACCTTTATCCCCCAGTTCAAATCTGGGTGCCGCCTAATTTCCCCCTTGTCAAGCGCTGATGGCGTCCCAGGGATCCAAAATCCCCCAGACGCGTTAGAATAAGCGGAAGCCGTATGCGGAAGCGTCCGCATGAAGCGAAGCAAGAGCCGCGATGAGCGGGTCGCAGCGTAGCGAAGCCGGGTTGCCGGACGGCAAGCGCAGGTGTAGGCGAAGCGTTATTCATAATGCGTAGCCGGAACCGGAGCTATAAATAAGGGCAGTTGGCGCAGTTGGTAGCGCACCACTTTGACATAGTGGGGGTCGTGGGTTCGAATCCCGCACTGCCCAATTTTTATTGAGGATAAATAACTTCCGTGTGCGCAAAAGTCAGGGGAAGTCATTGGATGAGCATCACGCTACTGGTGCTTACAATTTGGTTTGTTAGTCCTGCAAGCATCGCGGACAGCGGACCAAACCCGCCCATTCAAGTGCGGGATATTTACACACCTGAGTTGGATGCATCGGCACATTCCCTGCGCAAACACCTGTCTAGCAGTACTAAACCGAATGAGCGCAGGAGCCTTCTGCTAAAGATCGCCGGACTCGAATACTCAATGGAGCAATACAAAAAGGCAAAGGCAACGCTCATGGAAATTGAGAAGAGTTGTCCACCATCAGACCCTCTGGAAAAAGCTGCCCTTCTTCAGCATTTGGGCACAACCTCAGTCTCCTTGCGGAATAAATCTCAAGCCAAGGCATACTATCAACAGGCATTCGACATCCTGCCCAAAGAAGAAACCAACGCCCGATTCGAACTGCGTATTCTCCAGCAACTCTGCACGTCGCTGTCGCATGATACAGAACCGGACAAAATTATCCCCTTGCTAAACCGAGAATTGGACCTGTGTTTCAAACTCAAGGATCGCCTCTTGATCGGATGGGCACAGTTGGCATTGTCTGACGCATATCTTTCGAAAGGTGATACCGAGAAGCGAGATTTCTTCTTCGAAAAAGCTATGCTTTCCTTCAGAAAGGAACTCCAGGAAGAAGCAGAAGGAAGTCCGGAGGCCATTCCCACAGATATTTGGAATATCATTGAAGCTGGTCCGCAGCGTGTACCTGCAAGATTGTGGAAAGCCAAGGGTAAGCCAAAGGCGATCCTATTATGTGTCCACGGTCTGGGTTTGCACAGTGGTCACTACCAGGACTTTGGTGTAGCGATGACCGCACAGGGGGTTAATGTCATTGCAATGGATGTGCGTGGTTTTGGTGCGTGGTCGTCAGTGAGCGGAAAGGACGATGTAGATATAGAAGGCGCTATTCATGACCTGGTAGCGGTTGCACGGTTCACTCGTAAAATGAATCCTGGAGTGCCGGTCTTTCTACTAGGCGAATCCATGGGCGGCGCCATTGTGTTGCACACCGCAGCCCGATACCCAGACATTGTGGATGGTGTCATATCTTCAGTTCCGTCGGCTGACCGTTACAATGCGGCTGAGACTACGGGCAGGTTCGTATGGCATTTTCTCATGAACCGCAACAAGGACTACGATGTATCCTCAGACATCATTGATCGCGTCAGCGAGAAGGAGCATCTACGCAGTGATTGGGAAGCAGATCGTTTCGCCAGATTCAAAATGGCTCCGACACAACTTATTGCCTTTGATCGATTTATGAAAGACAATCTCCGCATTGCTGCCGACATGAAAAGACCAGCTTTAGTAACACAGGGCGATCGCGATCAATTGGTCAAAGCTGATAGCACGATTAAGCTGTTCCGTACACTCGGAACGGATGACAAAAACCTCGTCCTTCTTGGAAGTGGTGAACATCTGATTTTTGAAGCAGGACAGTTCAATCCTGTGCTTGTGGACATAATAGTGGGGTGGCTAGCGGCACATTCTGCCGGTAACTAGGCTGGGCTGACTGCGAGCATGTTACTCAGTATTAACTGCCTTTTGAGTTAGTTAATTGCTAAATGTAATTATTGAGCCTTCCTTGGGCATCTGTCCTTGATGTTTGCCGACATAGGCTGGTTTGTCTATGGTTACAGGCACTTTTCTAAGTTTTTCAGAATCGAATTTGTGCTCGTCAATTTTGGCTACGACCTCAAAGTTATCGATAGCGTAAGGGACGCTATTGGCGGCAAATATTGTCGGTTTGTCGGTGACGTGGAAATGTAAGTGTGGTTCAGATGAATTTCCCACATTGCCTACATACCCAAGCACTTGCCCTCGTTTGACCTTGTCGCCTTCCTTAACTGTTATGGTGCCCGGCTTTATATGAGCGTAGAAAGCATAAGCACCTTCAGGCAAGGACATGATTATGGTGTTGCCGCCTGGATAGAACTTGTCTTTGGAGGCAATTCCAGGTACTTGATCGAGAAATTTATCAATGACACCTAATATGGTGCCATCGGCAACAGCAAGAATCGGCTGCCCATATGCAGGATAGCTTTCAACCTTAGTTGGATTGCCCGTGAGAGCGCGTCGTTGATCGTCAAGTTTTGTCCAGTCGATGGCGTAGCGTTGCGAACTGTACAAGCCATTGCTCACCGGGAACAATGCCCTTCTGTGAGGAATGCCGTCATAACAATTGTTCGCTATCCAGTTGCTGCCCTGAAGTGGCGGTCCTATATGAATTGGTTCTTTTAGATCTATTGCCGTCACGGCACCAAAATCTGCCGCGTCTTCATTGCCGGGAACTTCTCTGTAGATGAGTTTATGGCTGATACTCTCCGGGACTTTATAATTTTCCGGCAAAGAGATGTTCATCCAGACAATACCCACTTCTCCTGGTTGCAACATAGTGTCAGCTGAGTCAGTTTTTCCAACTTCGGTTAGATTGTCTGCTAATTTTTTCTTTGTCAGACTTAAAAGGACGCTGTCTTTGTCCAGCGCTTCAAAGGAAATTACTTTGACTGGTTTGCGACCATAGTTGGTGAGCACTACTTCGTAAACAAGGTTTTTCACGCCATCTACACCGGTAAACGGTCTGGGCGGCTCAACACTTTTCATTAATACAGGAGTCCAGTTTGCTGCCTCGGTGGCCGGGTTAACCTCCGCCTCAACAGGAAGCCATGACGCTAAAAGCGAAGCTGCCGAAAATACCGCAAATAACCTTGCAAACATGGATGACTCCTCTAAGTTACTTGGCAAATTAAAACACATTGACATGATTTACACGTCAACGTGTTTTGTTTTCTCCGACAACCAGAAGCGAAGCGTTAAATGAAGCCCCTATTTAACTATGCGTGGCGTTAATTAGTTGTCCACAACCGTTGTAATAACGGCAGGATACGTAGAGCAGAGCATAGATTGTTCCAGGAGCAGCCCATGGCGGCTCAATGCGGAAGTGCACGGTCGTCCAGCAAGGTGGAGGCGGCGGAGGTGACCATGGTGGTGGATAGTAGGGTGGTTGTGCTGGTGGATTTTTCGTCTCCGGCATTGGGGGGTTTTGAATAACGGGACAGGTAGCTGCCCACTCGGCTGCCAGTGCCTGGCATCCCTGTGTGTTATCCGGTGAACACCACTGATCGTTGAAATTTGGTGCAGCCATAGCAGGTGGAATTATGGAAAATCCAGGCGGTGCATGTCCTGGTTTTTGATAAGCAGTGAAGTGCTTGGCGGCAGAATTAGGATTGGGAGCGCCGGTATCTTCATCTCCTGATTGCTCGTAGTGATTGCAATGCTGGTCTCTGGCTCTTACCTGCCAGATAACCTGCACGTTTGGATCTGAAGTAGATGGTACTTTAATAGCTTGTGTGCATTGGTATTCTGCTTGCTTATTGCCTGTTGGTACATTGGTAAATGGTGAATTAGGACTTGGGTGCAAGTACACAACTGAAGCTTGTGGAGTATTTGGATCTCCCAAGTGAAACATAAACTTAAGCATATTGTTAGCTGGAATAGAGCCTTGCGCAAGTGCCGGCTGAATCCAACCTGGATGACCGTCTCGCTTGCCGATAACTGGAGCGTCGGTTCGTTTGTAGAAAACCAATTGGCTTACAAAGTTGCCATCGGCTCCTTTTGTCATTGGCGCGCACCAGTTGCGCGTTGGTGCTTTTGAGTCTTGTCCTGTCGGTGCTGCATTAGAGAGGATTTCAGATTCAGTAGCGGCGCGCATAGCCGGATAGAAGTCCGTGCCCATAACGACGAAATGGCTTGAGCTTACTTTTCTCACACCACCGCCTGTTAGAGTTTTTAGATTTTTCTGAATAGAGTCCGTTACCTGCATGCAATATGCTGCATTACGCCAGGCATTATCTAGTCCAGGGTATTCCTCGGCTATTTTCTTGGCAAAGGCAATACCTTCTTGCCCTTGCAATTTGGTCTTGTCGGATTCCGACATCAACTCCGGATGCTCAATATTGATATTTGTGTGCAAGTGTTGGTTGCACAGTTTGGCTAGGGACTGTACAACGGCAAGATTTGTGTCAAAGGCAAAACTGTTGGTTGTCACAAGAGATTTTTCAAAGTCAGTCAGATCCTTGACTGGATTGCCGTCTGTTGTTGTTACATCACCATCTGGAGTGATCAGCGCTAACGATGCACCAGTCGGTAATACTGGATCGGCCGGTATATAACCCCACATTCTTACTTCTTGACGGGAATAAGCAGAGGGATCTTGAGCCCAGCGAGTTAGATCACGGGGATCACCTGAGCCGTCATTGAGGACCATAAGGGCAGTTAAAATTCCAGGCAGTTGTTGTTGCTGAGCGTATACAGGTTCGAGAAAACAGCTGCCCCGGGTTATGGGAAATGATTTTGGTTGTCCACTTGAATTTACATAGGTCTTCAAGTCAAAACTAAGAGCATCAACAACTGATTTGGCATTCGGTCTGAGTCCCATGCTGCGCAACCAGTCATAGACCATGAAAGACATTGAGACGCTGGGATTGTCAATGTCGCGCCCGGGAAGTCCTTTGAAATTTAGCTTGTCCAGGGTTCCAGATGCTGGAAAATTGCTGCCGTTGGCCTTAAACCAGACTCCTTTCGAGCCACCATTCCAGGTTGTTGTTTCGTCACTGGAGCTAACAGCTGGCGTATTAGCCTGAGGATCAGAATATTGCACAGCATTCATGATTGACTTGACGGAATTAAATGAGAGTGGCGTAGAGTCACCGGCTGCCGCTGTCGGATTGCCGGGAAACCCCTGCGGAAAACTAACTGCCAGTGTACCTGTGGCCGCTGTGACTCGTTGTCCACCGGCAGTCGCTGTAGCTTGTACTTGCAGTGTTTGCTTGGTGTTGGTTCCTTTTGGAGTGGCCAGTCCTTTTACTTGTTCACCGGCACTCACCTGCACGCAAGTGGGCAATTTAGACATTGCTGTAGCCAAGTCGCCGGCACCAGCACCTTCTGTAAGTTGGGAAAAATAGGCTCTATCGGCTAGAGACACTGAATCCGATAATGATACCAAACGTATGCTTGATCCATTTAAGCCCGGTATCGGCACATTAGCATTCGGGCGGTAAAATCGTATTCCATTGGATACGTAGGAGTTGGACCCGTTGATGTCGTTATCTACCGCACCAGAGCCAGGTTGGTTGGGTGTGGGGATATTTGTTTGTCCCGTGCTGGAATCGACTGTCAAAGAGCCAACTTCCATGGTGATAGCAGTTGCACTGTCGCCGCTGGCTTTGTTGGCTAATTTTATGGCGTTGTTATTGTAGGCATTCTGAGCATTTGTCTTCATGTTAACAGGCGCGCCTTCACGATCAAATGCGCCGCCTTGTCCTTTACGGGAAAGGTGAATTCGTCTTGTCAGATCATTGATGGCATCAATTGCGCGTATGGAGTCTTGATGGACGAGATACAACATGTTTTTGTTGCCCAGCTGATTGGCAATTAGTGCGTCAAGACGCAGAGTGGCAACCAGAGTGTTGACACCAATTACTGGATATTTATTGGCAGTTGGTGCCGGATTATCGACAAGAGCAATTTTGCCTAACGGGCCATCGACGGTGATAAGGGACATGTCCTTTGCCGCTTGCAGGGCGGCTGCGTCAATGGCGGTTGTGGCTTCCTTATGTGCGCCTAGAAATTGGTTGTAGATCATCACGACCATGCCAATCATGAAGCCCACAAAGAGGATCATCGATATAAGCATGATCAGTGTATTACCTTTGGATGAATTTCTGAAATGAGCTTGCAAATTGACGTCCTCTTGAATGTTTATTTACGAATGAGTAGCATTGATTAGTTGACCGCAGCCGTTGTAGTAACGACATGAAGTGTAGAGCAGAGCCCAGATCGTGCCTGGTACGGCAAATGGCGGCTCGACTCTAAAATATGATGTGGCCCAGCATGGTGGTGGCGGTGGCGGCGACCATACCGGTGGTTTGGGTTTTGGTTGTGGATCTGGCTTGGGATCAGGAGTTTCACCAGGTGGTGGGTTTTCCACCACCGGACATGTGACGGACCATTCTGATACCAGTGCCTGGCAGCCTTGCTGGTTGTCCGGTGCACACCATTGATCGTTGTAGGAGGGAGCGGCAAATGCAGCTGGTAATAGGTGCATGTGAGGAGCGTTAACAAGGCTTTTAGCTCCGGGGAAGTCGGTAAAATGTTTTGCTGCAGAATTAGGATCTGGTGGTCCTGTTGGGTTGGATTGTCCTGGATAGTGATTGCTGTGTTGGTCGCGAGCGCGCACTTGCCAGGTAACCTTGACGTTAGGATTTGAAGTTGACGGCAACTTAATTGCTTGTGTGCACTGATATTCGGTTTGCTTATTGCCGGTGGGCACATCAGCAAAGGGCGAGTTGGGGCTAGGATGCAGAAATACAACTGAAGCTTGCGGTGTGTTTGGATCGCCTAAGTGGAACATGAACTTGAGCATGTTGTTTGCTGGAATAGCTCCTTGAGCTAGAGCCGGCGGAAACCATCCTGGATGACTATATCTTTGTCCAATGACTGGAGACTCTGTGCGCTTGTAGAAGACTAGTTGACTGTGATAACTGCCGTCGGCCTGTCTTGTCATTGGTGCACACCAATCTCGAACTGGTGCAATATTTTCCTGTCCGGTCGGTGCTTTGTTGGCTAAGATTTGCCCTTCATTGGCCTGCTTTGAAGCCGGATAAAAATCTGTGCCCATGACGATGTAGTGAGAATTGTTGACCTTCTTCACCCCGCCTCCGGTCAAGGATTTTAGGTTGTTCTTAATTCCTTCTGTTACCTGCATGCAATAGGAAGCATTGCGCCAGGCATTATCTAAGCCTGGGTAGTTCTTGCTTATGAATTGCTCCAGTTTTGCTCCTTCCGGTCCATTCAATTTTTTCTTGTCTGCCTCTGTTATGTCTTCCGGGTGTTGCAGACTGATATTGGTATGCAAATGTTGATTGGCAAGTCTAGCCAAGGCGACGGTGACGGCAATATTTGTCTCGTAGGCGTAGTTGTTGGTGACTAGAATTGCATTTTGAAAATCAGTCAGGTCTTTTACCGGATTGCCGTCCGTTGTTGTGACATCGCCGTTTGTAACTAAGGCTACTGATGCTCCGGCAGGCAACACTGAATCAGCGGGCAAATAACCCCACATCCTTACTTCTTGTCTTGAGTACGCAGCTGCATCTTGATCCCAACGTGTTAGATCTCGCGGGTCGCCCAATCCGTCATTGAGACGTAATAGCGCGGTCAATATTCCTGGCTCGCCACTAGACTGTGCATAGACCGGCTCAATAAGCGGAATGCTTTGACTGACAGGAAATGATTTGGGCTGCGCGCTTGCGCCGACATAAGATCTTAGATCGAAACTAAGAGCATTAACGACGGACTTCGCATTAGGGCGCAACTGCATACTTCTGAGCCAGTCATAAACCATAAATGCTAATGCTGTGCTTGGATTGTCAAAGTCACGTCCGTTTATGCCCTTAAATGGATGTTTATTGAGAGAGCCGGATGCTGGGAAATGACTGCCGTTTGCTTCCAGCCAGACACCTTTTGAGCCACCGTTCCACGTATTAGATTCGTCGGCTGTATTTGCACTTGGCGAATTGGCATCAGGATTAGTGAATTGAACAGCATTCATAATTGATTTGACGCTATTAAATGTAAGTGGAGTTGAGTCTCCTGATTGAGATGCCGGATTTGCTGGAAAGCCTTGCGGGAAGCTAACAACCAGCGTGCCCGTTTGAGATGATATTCTTTGCCCGCCGGCAATTGCCGTAGAAATTACCTGCAGAGTTTGATTTTCCGTCACCTTATTATC
>SBAT01000238.1 GCA_005240105.1 Chloroflexota bacterium | reverse complement strand
GGCCGGGTGCGGCACGTCACCGTCGCCGGCAATTTCATTCGACGTGTCGATAACCACGACCCGCTTATTCAACTCGTCGGCCAACACGCGGGCCATTTCGCGGAGCTTGGTTGTTTTGCCAACTCCGGGTGGTCCTAAAAAGAGTATCGACTTACCACCCTCGACTAAGTCGCGGATGATGCTGATTGTCCCCGATATTGCTCGACCTACCCGGCAAGTAAGTCCGATGACTTTACCTGAACGGTTGCGCATACAGGATATGCGGTGCAAGGTCCGCTCGATACCGGCTCGGTTGTCCCCGGAAAATTGCCCGATGCGTTTCTGGGCAACTTCAAGGTCTAATTCACTTATTGGTTCTTCGGAGAGAATTACTGCGTGGCGTCCGTGATAGCGAGCCTCTGGTTTTCGTCCCAGATCCATAACGATTTCGACAAGGCCGTCGGTGTCTTTCTCAAGCTTCGCTTTTATTTCGTCCGGAAGCATGGACAGGAAAGATGATAGGTCGTCTGCAGGTGGGATGTATTCCATGAAAGCATCTCCGTGATTCGATCATAACTCGCAGGTCGGTTTGGCGCGATAGCTGAGCTAAAACGGTCGTCCTGGGCATTACATTAGCCGGACGTGGCACCTCTTTCTATTAGTATGTCGGTCAACTAGTAAGTCAGCCTTGCTGCGAATTTCTGGGTAGTTCCCGTAATTGTTGTGTGTGTTGGTGGTTTGTTCTAGTCCTCGTAAGGCAGACGGGCTCTGCTTTTACGGATGCAAGTATAACATGAGATTTTAGAAATCAAGCTGGCATAACTAGCGCGAGCGCATGTCTAAGGCATGTCCAAATGGGGCATTAAGCGTGGCGATACGCGGGTGGTTTATAGGGCTGGCTGGATAACCAATTCGATTCCCTTAACAATTTGAATTAGGCGTTTTGCTACCTGACCGGCAGCGCTCGCCAGGGAAGTCATTGAACGCAATGGTCCTTGCCGTATACTCATATCTATAGGGGTAATTAGCATGGCTCAACCAAATCCAGAGAGGGTAACCGTTAATGAGCTGTTAAAGCTCGTTGATCAGTTGACGCCCGAAGAACAAGAACAGCTTGTCGAAGAGACTAAACTCAAATGGCTTCGGCGAGAGTTGGGAAAAGCTGAGGAATCACTTGATCGGGGCGAAGGTATACCTGCTGAACAAGTTTTTACAGAGTTAAGAGAAAGATACGAGTCCAAAAGGACGGCTGAGTGACGAGACTAATCATCTCGCCAGAGGCGTCGGCGGTCTTGCAAGAAATAGGCGACTTTATAGCCAGGGATAATCTTGAAGCCGCCATTTCATTCGTAATTCTATTAAATGAGCGATGCAATACTTTGATTACATTTCCTGGCGTAGGACGGAAGCGGGATGAAATCAAACCAGGCTATCGTAGTATTTCCGAAGGCGAATACGTTATCTTTTATCGCCTGAAGACTGATGACGCGGTTGAGGTCATGCGTATTGTGCACGGAAAACGCGATCTTGGCAAAGCCTTGAGTGACTAAATCAATCAAGCGGTAAAGATCGCTTACCAGTTTGAATCAGGTGTTTTGGCAGATGGCAGCTAGACCTTGCGTACAGGAGCGGGATACTTTGCCACCACCGGATCGGAAGTCAGCAATGTTATGCCTTCAGCAATAGCCTGCGCAACAATAATGCGGTCGAATGGATCTTTATGGATTGGCGGAAGCATCTCAACTGTTACAGCATGCTGACTAGAGATCGCTAACTCGCCATAGCCGTTGTCCAACAGTCCTCTCCTCAATACCGACGGTTCCACACGAAAATCGTCTCGCCCGAGTCCGTGCTTAATCACAATTTCCCAAATGCTTGCAGCACTAAATAACAATTCGTTGTTTATGTCTTCGATTAAACTGCTGGCTGTCTTTGATAGCTTGTTAGGTTGGAATGCGGCCCACAGCAAAAGGTGCGTATCAAGCAGCAACTTCATGATTCACCAGAAAACAGCTTTTCGATTTCAGCCTTTCCCATTTGATCAAAATCATCAGGTATGTTGCCTTCTCCGATCATAAAACCCAGCCGGCGGATGGATTTGGGTGAGTCTACTCGGGTGATTTTCACCAGAGGTTTACCAGCTTTGGCGATGATGAACGACTCGCCCTTAATAGCCTGCGCTATCAATCGAGATAGGTGCGTCTTTGCCTCATGGATGTTAATCGTATTCATGCAAGCCCTTTTAAACTTAGTTCTCTTAGCTTAGTCTAGATTGTCTAATTACACAATGGCTCGGAAGGTGTGCTCAAGTCCTTAGGTTTGCCTGTTATCAGCCTGTGACATATGGGGTTTACGCTAAGAGTGGCAGATATTAGCGAAAATCGGAAAAGGTCAAAGCCGGAAAGGCAAGCCCGGTAAGGGTTTGAGGAAATGGCGAAACATAATTGTGATTATCAGGCTAGGTGCTTTTCTCTCGAAGATTAGAGGGTGCGCTAACCGTGTTTATGGGACATCTCCCACTGAATATCTTTATTTTGCTAATTCCAATTTCTTATGGTGGATTTTATATATCCCAAACCCAAGTTCAATCACAGAGTTTTTATAGCCGCATAACAGCATAGGTTAACCACCAAGAACATTTTTAGTTGGCAGTAAGCCTTCTAGGAGTGTTCCGGCCATGTTGTTTTGCGCCGTTTGACCATGTGATTGAGCGGGATTCGCGGGTTCGTAAACATGAGGTAAACGAGACATGACAAACAAATTGTTTGAAGACGATCAAGACGATGAGAAGCGCAAAAGATGCGTGGAGGAGTGGAGGAAGAGAAGAGGAGATAGCATGACAAAAGTCATTGAGGACATGCTGGAAGAGCATCGTCGGATAGCATTTTTTGAAGAGCTGGACAAGGGGTATAAAGCTCTCAACTCCGATTCTGCTGCTCTGGCTGAAGAGGCGGAAGAAGACAGACTTTGGGATAGCACCCTCATAGATGGACTTGAGGACGAGTAAAAGTCGTGTTCAAAACTCCTAACCGGCGCTAGTCGCCACACCAAACCAGGTGTTCAGATGCTTGCCGATGTTACCGCTTGTATGAGCGACTCAATCCGTCGGCAGGCACCTGCGCACTGACAGCTCTGCATAGGTTAACCACCGAGAGCATTTCTTATGAGGCTAGTTGCCTTGTAGGACATGACTTGGTCTGCCGTGTTGTGGCTGTTCTTGTCCCTAAATCGAGTCACATTCAAATTGAGGAACATAACCATGACTGATACTAAAGAAGCCAGACGACAAGCCATTAAAGAAGCCCTTGAGGAAGTATTCCTCAAATTTGGCAAGGCAGTTAGCCGCTCAATAGACCCGTGCACTCTGGCAAAAACAATTCGTGCCAAACGCGAAGTTTTTTTACCCAATGCCGGATTCTCAGTAAGATTTTTTGAGGTGGTTGAATGGACCTTCATAGGTTCTGAACTTACACTTGGAGGCGGTTACTGCGCACCTGCCAGCCAAAGGGCAGACATTGAACTAAGCTACCATGAGGAGCGGGTTGATACCAGCTCTCTTGATGAATCTGTGGACTCAAAAAAATGTGAATACGTCGCGATTTGCGTGCCCGGCACAGAGAACAATACTTATCCTTATCCTGATCGTGCCACCACTCGCAATGCCCACCTGAAAATATCCTTCATTAAACGCAAGCCGAGAAGTCCGCGACAGAAATAGCGCTTTCATCTGCCGGCTACACAGGACGAATTGGAAGGGATGAAAGGAACCAGCCTCAGTCGGAAGAACCGTAAATTCCACCTGGAAGACGAGTGAACTCCGCAAAGGAG
>SBAT01000412.1 GCA_005240105.1 Chloroflexota bacterium | reverse complement strand
TATCTCTAGCAGCGTAAATCTACAACCACGGGGGACGTGTCTCCTCCGGTGGATAAGTTTTTCGTGTAGCTTGTTGTGCTCACGACAAAAGGATATATAGAGAATGCGAATACTTCCACTGGTTATGGCACTTTTCATGGGTTTGCAGGTTAGTTCTTTTGAGGCTTTTGCCGCGATGCCGGCTCTCACAAGCGAGGAGATAGAAAACAGAGTACAGCTGACTGCCAAGGACAAGGCAAACCTGGAAAAGGGGCAGGTCGTTGTTGGTTTTACTCAGAAAGGCACTTCTAAATATGTGCTGGGGCGGATTGTGTTAGATGCAAGCCCCGAGCAAATCTGGTCGGTTTTAGCCAACCCGTATGAATTTCAAAACGGTATTTACTCCCGTATGAAAGATGTGCAGATGTTGCTTGATGAGCCGCGTCGCTCAGTAATGCGTTGCAAAATTGCTATAGGCGTGATCGTTCCGGATTTAGATGCTGTCGTTGAGACCGACTATCAGCCGATGGAACGCATTTCCTTCCGCCGCAAAGAAGGCTCACTTAAGGCTTTGGACGGGGGGTGGAAACTTACACCTAGAGAAGGTGGTAAGACAGAGGTTTCATATTGGATGTCCATTGATCCAGGTATCCCAGTCCCCGGTTGGTTAGTTAACGAAGGGGTCAAATCGGACTTGCCGAAGACCTTAATTGCTCTGCGCAAACGCTTGAATTCATTGCGCACAGCTAAAAGCACTTTGGTGACCAAGTCAATTCTGGCAGCCAATGTAGAAAAGCAGAATCTTTTTACCGATTGAGATACACAGGCAGTGAAAGCCAGAGGAGTTCAGCCATCCCAGCTAGTCCTAATAGGATGCAAACTGGCGTGCAAAGCAAAAATGTTTTTACGAGGATCTTAAAATCCCACCAAGGGGATAAGTGAGTCTCGTAATAGCGGTTGAAAATAAAGCGATCGCCATAAGGCATATGCAACCCGGCGCGGTTGACTTGCTCAAGACCTGTTAGACCAGGAGCAACTTCCGGACAAAAGCCAGGGTGTGTCTCAGCAAATCCAAGGTGTTCAATGTATTCAAATTCACTGACGGCCAAAGGACGAGGACCTATTAGGCTCATGTCTCCCTTAATTACATTCAGGAGCTGCGGTAGTTCATCTATTTTGGTATCACGCAAGATCTTGCCTATGCGAGTGACGCGACTGTCACCATCGGTGGTGCGAAAGCCATGATGTTCTTGGTCAATGTACATAGTACGAATTTTGTACAATTCAAATACTGTACCGTGCTTACCAATTCTTCTTTGCTTAAATAGGGCATTGCCCGGGTTATCGATCATGATTAACAGGGCTGCCAGCAGCATTACGGGCAGGGAAAAGATAAATAGTATGCTGCCGAAAAGGAGGTCTAGGAAGCGCTTGCCGAATAAACCATAAACGGTTGTCTTAACTACCGTGTGATGCGAAGCAGTATCAAAGGTGCCAGCTTCCAAGATGAGACTCCCAGCTAAAATTATTGATGTAGACCCTTCATTTCCTCTATCATAGCTCTTTAATGTAACTGTTTACTTTATAAGATCAGGAATCATAACGATGAAAAAAGCCATTATTTTAGCTGGTGGGCGCGGCGAGAGGCTCAGACCCTTAACTGATGACCGTCCCAAAACAATGGTGGAAATACTTGGAAATCCGCTCCTGGCTTATCAGCTACATTGGCTGAAATCCTATGGCATTGAGCACATAGCTATTGCCTGCGGCTATCAGCACGAGATTATCCAAAAGCATTTTGGCGATGGCTCGAATTGGGACCTCAAAATAGACTACCTGGTAGAAGACAAACCCCTGGGTCGTGGTGGCGCGCTTAAGAGTTGTATGACGCATCTGAGGTCAAGTGCTAACGGCGGACCCTTGATCGCCCTCAATGGTGACCTGGTCACCAATTTACCAATAGATGATCTATACAAGACTCATACACAGCATAAATCCATTGCTACCCTAGTTACGGTGCCTTTGCGTAGTCCTTACGGTATTGTCGATATTGAGGAAAACGCCCTGGTTACAGGTTTTAGAGAAAAGCCGGAATTGCCCTTTTGGATAAATGCCGGTATCTATCTTCTTGACCCGGACATTACTGAGCTATTGCCCGATGTAGGCGATCATGAAGAGACGACATTGCCGCGCTTAGCTAAGAGTGGGCAGTTGCGTGCCTATAAGTCGAAGTTCTTCTGGCGTACCGTGGATACTGCCAAGGATTTGACGGAGCTGACCAAAGAAATTGAAAAGATGTTCGGTAGCAAACCTTTGCAGGTAGTTCATTCCTGATTGCTTAATCTGCTGCTGGCGAAGAAAGCGACGAATGCTACTAGATAGCAGGCAACGCCTGTCCAGAATGAGCATGAAAGTCCCCAGTTGATTGATACCGCGACGGTAACAACTGAGGCGCAAACGGAAGTGGCGCCATTTATAGCCCACAGCCAGGGCATGATTGAGGGCGATTTCTTGGATGCCAGACTAAGACCAAAAGGCACGGCCATACCCATAAATAGACCAAGTGGAAATAGGATGGCAACTGATGCGGCAATGCGCTCTGCCGTAGTGGCAGATCCAAGTGATAGCAAGACTTGCGGCGAAATCACCATGTAGGTGGCGGTTGTCCCTAGGAGCAAGCCAAGACAGGCAAGCATAGCTGCTGAAGATCTATTGGGAAATTTGCGTTCAACGAATGCACTGAGCAAACTACCAATGCTTGATGATAGAAGCAAGGAGAATAAGACTACAGATAAGCTATAGGTGGGATGTCCAAGAAAAATTACTAAGCGCTGCAATTGCGAGACTTCAATAAACATGAATCCCAGTCCCACAGCGGCAAAATACAAAAGTAACGGCAAGTCACGTCTAAGCTGTAATGATTTGTTGGTCAAGGCTAAGGGCAGCAAGAAGCATCCTGCCGTAAGCATTAATACGACTACAAGAAGTTCAAACAAAACTTCCATTGCCTTTGTGTAAGTTACATAAGTGCCTACGTCCGTTGCTGTCACGCCAAACAGTTTTTGGAAGCGAAGGATGTAGAAGAAGAAGGGATTGTCATCGCTAGGCGCATCGATACGTGTGGGGAATTTTTCTTGGAGCTGAGCTACTCCTTGCCCGGAGGCAAGCGTTTGGAAAATAGGATCCGCTACAAAGCCTGGTTTCAAGAGGTAATGAAATCCATTGTCAGCTACGACTTTGTCTAGAATAGCTACATCTTGCTGGGAAAATGGTTGTTTGCTTATTAATAGAGTGACACCAGCCAGTCCTTCAATTATTGGTGATTTGGGAATCTGTGTAATGCAAATCATGTGCTCTTGCGGATTAGGTATCCCGTCACGCTCAAGCGCCGAGCGAGCCAAGGATATCAGCCGGTGTAACTCCCCGGGCAGAGGCTTTTTGGCTTTATCCAGGAAGTAATCACGAGTGCAAGTTAAAACCCCGTTTTCTGTCAGGTGATTAAGGAGCATTTGCCAACATTCGCTGGTGTAGAGTGAATTTTCGCTTAGAGCATAGGCACCAGTGCCTGTCGCAGTGCCGGTGCTTATAAATGAAAGTTGGATGATGTCGAACTTGTCTTTTTGCCTGCTGGCAAAACTGCGTGCTTCGTCATTTATTAGTGTTACCGATGGATTTAGGGCAAACCTGCCGGACAAGTCGGCAAATGTTTTTGTCAGGATATCAGTAAATATACTGTTGATTTCAACAGCAAGTATGGACTTTTGTTGAAAGGTGAGAGCCGCTAAGATGTCTCTGCCGCCGCCCACGCCGATGATCAATACTTTCGCATTCGGTCTGATGTAATGAGTAACAAAACTGACATCGTGTTTTAGATATTCGGTATCTTGATAGTTGCCCGTAAAGCAAGGCATGCCCGTGGCGTAGAGCGAATCGACCGAGAGAAGCATGTCCTTCATCTTGTCGTTTTCGGATAGTTGCTTGCTAAACCGCCAGTCAGGGTGAGCAAAATGATATTTGGGATTACCGTCAATGGAAATTCGAGAAAGGGAATTCCAACGCTCGAAAAATGGACGGGTCTCAAATGCCGCCTTTACCCATAGAAGTCTGACTAACGGTTTGTTTAAGCTAAAGGACCAGGCATTCAGGACGCAAAGGCTGCCGATGCATACGGCCGTAATAATTGCTTTGTTTCGCAAAACTTTGTCCGGTGCTAAAAAAATGGCGGCTAATACGGGCAGAAACCCGGCAAAAAGTATCGCAGTTGGTCCATCGACAAAGTTCAGAATAAATAGGAAGAGCAAACAGCCAAATGCCGCTCCAGCTAAATCAGCAGCATAGATGTAGTTGATCTGTTTACTGAATCTCGTCAGTGCCAATGTTATGGCGATGCCGCTAAATGTAAATGGTATGGCAACGACGATGTACGTGAGTGCCATGGCAAAGATGCCGCTTAAGGATTTGTCCGGCATAAATGGAATGGCTAGGTGACAGAGGAAACAAAATACGGTAGCAATTCCAAAGAGTAGTGCCGAAAGGCATAAGTGTAGTCTAGTCTTTTCTGTAGGGAAGAACTTCGGTAGCAAGTACACGAGAAGCGCGCCGCCTGTCATGCCAAACATAGCCAGGGATACGGCTACGAAGGCAAAGTGATACCACATTGTCACCGACCAAATGCGCGTTAAAAGAAGCTCGAGCAACAACATTGCCAGAGCAATCAAAAAAACGCCGGTATAGATTTTTCCCGTTGCCATTCAAGTCTTTCGTGCAACCATTCGCCCGAGGTTGCTGGATTCAATCTACTGATTAGGCGAGGTGTCCGTGGGGCATCGTGCTGGTGCCGGCATATACAGGCGGGACCAGGAATTTATCAATAATTTTCGGTGCCGCAATGATAGCACCAGCTATAGCGCCTCTCTTAAGCACCAGGCGCACAAATTCCTTGCGACTTATGCTTTTGTCGCTGGCTGGCGTGCTGCCATCCTTGACGTTGTTGTCTTGTTGTTTGTCGTCAGTCATTGTTTTCGACCTTTTGGATAGCCCTACCTGAAGACCATACCCCTACGGCTTATTATATCAGCCGAGCAAATGCCCGTCCCAGTTGACTTTACGCGGGTTTGCCGGCAGTGGTTTCGGAGACTAGCCCCAGACCAAGGAACTCGCTAATTAAGGAATTAATATCATTTTGCAATGTCGAGGCGTCCTCAATTTGCAGAAGTGAGGCAATTTCGTCGGTCATCGCGGTTGTGGAGGTACAACCGTCGCAAAATTCCCAGACCAAAGCCCCCATTGGGTTGAGGACCTGGGCCCATTCAGTTTTGGTGTTGAAAAGTACGACATGCCCGTCAGGCATAAGCGTAGTTTTGATGTCATCGTTGCGCTTGTAATTCATGGGCACATTTTAGCAGCCGGAGAGCTCCATCAGCTTCTCAATTCGTTCGGACGGTGTGCCTTCCGATAATAGGTATAAGCTGGCAGACTCAAATGCCTGGGAAAGCCTGTTGACGCCCTCATCATAACGAAGGGCGTTAGAGTGAGTTATCAGGTTGCGGATGAACTCGCCGCTGGACGCGGTAGCTGTGTTTAAGCTGGTAGTTGAATCCTTTTGCGTCACAGCTAAATCAATGCCGATGTCGAACTTAGCCGGTACTGGTTTTAGTGAATACCATTCTTGGGCCGTCAACCACCCATCCAGGATGAAACATCCCGGATCCATGCCCGTTGCATTTCGAATTTTTTCAGCGGTGTCCGGTCGTAGAGACAATGGACGGGCAAAGGGGGCTAGCATACCCGTTTCCAAATCTATGAGAACTATATCTTCAGCTAAGATTTTCCAGTTGTGGGCCAATGCTGCAGCTAAGGTCAGTGTGGTTTTGCCGCTGTGGGACGGGCCGGAGATAAGCACTAGTTTCCCCTGAGGCGTAAGCAATGCTGAAGCGTCAATCCATAAGTAACCTGCATGTTCAGCCAATGCCCGATCTAGCAGGTAAACCAGGGCAATTGTTGGATCTTCTTCAGCAAAGAGATGTTCGTCCAACCCACGAATTGCCAGCGGCCCGTCTAAATCTATTGTTTCCGGATCTTTGATTGGCTGGTCTTGTTCGTGAGCATCGTAGCGTGGCAATAACTTATGGAGCAGATTTAGTAGATCTTCGTTACGCGATTGTAAGCGGTAGACACGACTGCCTAAGATATAGATATTTTCCTTGTTCATGTAAGCCTCCCAACAAGAAGCTTATTCAGTGCGAGGGTATTGAAAGTTTGTTGCGACGGTTCGTCTAAACAGACAAATCCATTTGAAGTATGGCAGGTCAATGGATGGCTAAAAGTATCTACTGCCGGTGCGTCATAGGCGTCGTGGAAGTCCAGTCCGTTTGCGCAAATCATCAAATCCGGTGCCTGTGTGCTTTGGGAATCCTGAGGGTTCAATTCCAAGCTGGTATTTCGAACGCCCGAGTCGTTTAGTATTTTCGCTAGGGCGGAGGCGATTTGCTTTTTTAGGCTCTCTTTCTCTCGAACTTCAACGATGCCATCTTGGAAGCGGTCTTTCGTATTTAGATAAATTGCTCCATGTATCGGCGAAGCGGCAATGGAAGATTCTGCCTGGAAGCGATTAGTTAAAGTTACCAATGCGGTTGGCAAGATCGATGATTCCATATTTGTAGACACTGCCAGTGTAGACCGGTGTCTTAAACTCAGATCCCTTTTCACTTGTTTTGCGTCTGTCAAAGTGCAGTAACCTAGTTGTGACAACAATAGATTTAGATTGGCACGTTTTGTACATTCGGAATGCGAATAGGCGGACATAATGCATGTGGTGGCATTCGCAGACGAGAGGATAATTTCTTCTAGGCATTGGTTAGCGAAGTCAATAAATGCACAGACAGCGGGGCGTACACTAAATGCTTCATCATATAAGAAATTGCTGCCCAGTAAATGGAAGAGCTGATCGAAGACGGACAGTCTAACAATACCTATTTGCCAATCGGTTCTTTTGGCCAATTCGATCGCACAAGCCAGACGATGCCGCTCAGATTGAAGACAAGCCTCGGCTCCCTTTATCGGGTTGCCCAGAAAGTAAGCCGGGGAGGAAAAAGGACGAGGTCGATAGGATCTGAATGGCTCATTATTTAGAAGGTCTTTGGGACTGACTGTTTCTGAACTGAATGAGCCGTCGGATAGCCATAAGCGCTTTCCATTACCGGGTTCCAACAGTGGCACGTTAATGGCAAAATTGGCATAGTTGTCGGTGAAGATAGAACGAAATTTGTAGTTGGATTGGCTGCCTATCTCTAGATCATTGAAGCTGGATTTAGGAAAAGCATAACCAACACAACCAGTTTCCCACCAGCGTTGTCCTGAAAGAATCTCGCCCCAGAGCGCTTGGGCGGAAGTCAGTACGCCGCCAGTTAATTGATTGATTCCAGCTTTGGTAAAGGCTTTTAGGAAGCCGAATTCTGTTGACAAATATTGAAACTGCTCGGCTGACAACCCATCAAGGCTGATGAGCAGGAGTTTCTTGGCACTGTCCCTAGTTTCGATATAGTCCTCGCTGATTCTGGGGCGCTTCCTGAATTTTATCAGCCCTCACGCCCAATGAGGGTCTGCCTTGCTTGATGTAATATAGGCTACATGGACAATTCTCGGGCTGCCGATCAACTACCATTTTTTCTCCGTGCCTGGTGGCTGCGTCAAACAGCCGAATATTCAGATGTCACCTGGGGAGAGCCTGATAACATTTCCGCGCCATTGTGGTCTAAATATTCTGATCCTATTTGTGATTTAGCCTCTGCCGTTTATGACGAGAATATATGAGCAGCAAAATTCTCATCTTGGCACCAGAACAAGATGTCCACACGCAGGCGGTCTGCCGGCAGCTGGACAAGCTCGGCAGCCAGGCTGTAATTTGGTCGGCACGCAAAATTCCGCAAGAGAGCACTTTGCGTTTTGAATCGGGCAATGACT
>SBAT01000254.1 GCA_005240105.1 Chloroflexota bacterium | reverse complement strand
TGCGTAGGCTGGGCTGCCAAGAGTTAACTTGATTGCTGTCAAGCGCATGCTCATAATACAGCCATCCCGTGATTGGAGATAGTGAGAAATGGACAGATACGATGAGTTGGGTGCCAAACTCTTAGCCAGCTCGCTCAAACCGGGTGGAATTTTTGCCGGGCTGATAGACGATATGCTGGGATTCAATAAGCAGCAATCTGGAGCAGCGGACAGCCAGCCTGAGATAGCCGACAATGACCAATTGGTAGTGCCGCCTTTGGACGGCTGACCTAGTCTAAGTGTTGTACGTAAGCATATCGACGTTCAGTTTGATGTGCGGTCTGATAATGTCTTGCGTAGTTTACACAGGCTGTCTAACGACTCCCTAAGTGGGAAAATGGAACTAGGGCGGAATCCTCACGGCTGACTGTGACGGCAATAGGATATGGCAAACTATGACCAAGAGATTTGGCAAGTGGTATCACTTTCTGGTGTTGCTTCCACTGTTAGTTGGACAGAGTCCGGCTTGGTCGCAACCAGATAGAGATATTCAGCCGGTTCGAGATACCAAGAAGGTAGAAATATCAAGTCAGGTCGATAATGGTCTCAATCGAATTGCCTTCACTACGGATAATGGCAGTGTAATTGCCATACTGCCTGCTGAAATTGCTCCTACGGACAACATTTGGGGCAGTATTACTCTGGCTCCGGCTGGGCAATCAGCGCAAGACAAGAAAAACAATTTCAATGCGCTGAAGAAGTTAATGGTGCAGCTCAAGCCGGAAAACGGCACTGCTGTAATGATGGCGCCTGGATATAGCCCGAAGGTCTTACATGTGCCACTCGATTGTTCGGAAATACAAGCTAGTCTCTATGATCCGGATGACAGAAGTTTGCATACCTACCGTCTAAGTTGTCTTCCCAGTGTTCCTGCCAAAAAGGCAGGTGATGGTAAGGTAGAAATGCCGCAGGTAGCTGTACCAAAACGATTCTTCCGGTGTGGCGCAAATACTGATGGATCACCAGGCAAAGCGGCTTGTACGATTGGCGATCAGAATTGTCCTTTGGTGGCAGGTGGACCACGTGATCAGTGGTTTGCCACACCGCAAGATTTGCCACCTGTTCCATCACCCATGAGACTCTATTTGCCGGATACGCAGCAGATGGCTGAATCACAGGTCTCCGTGGTGCGGCCAAAGATCTACGCTGATAAGTTGTTGAAAGTGGGAGACAAGGGACAAATTAAGATCACTGTTGAGGGACTGAAGCCGGGTGCTAATGCAGAATTAATTTTCCGCAATTTATCACCTGATGTTATTAGTGTTGGTGGTGGTGATTACCAGGTGATACCGTTGTCTGCTAACCGCTGAAAATCGAATAGGTAGTTTCGAATGAACAGAAAAAGCACTGAAATAAACATGGCCCTTCTAGCTTCTCTTGTGGCTGGAGTATGTTGCATCTCTCCGGTAAATGCAAACAAGATGAAGCCATCTACGACTCCACTCAATCCTGATGAGCCGCCGACTGTTGTTTTACCTATGGAGGCTAAGAAACCGGGAGATTACAATTTTCAGGCCTCGGTCAATACACCATCGAACTCGGTGCCAATGCAACCTTACAGTGGTGGCAAATTAGGGATGATTACTCCTGTTATTTTGAATGGACTGAAATATATTGACCTGGCAACCGGGCTAGAAGTACCACCACCATGGGCCAAGCCTTTGCCGCCAATGCCGAACTTGAGCCTACCGCCTGAGCCGATGCCTGAGCCACTGCCGGAACCCCCAGCCCCAAAAAATCATGGACGAATCATGGCCGTCGGTCGAGATCCCTATAACCCAGGCGGTGTGATTATCACTTATCAGGATGGGACGATCGAACGCGTGTCTCCGCCCCCGCCGAAGAAGTGAATGATTTATTGCAGACTTGCAGAATAGATTAACAGCCATTTATTTGACTGTTGTCAAGCATTGGCTTAAGATGCAAACGTTCTCAATTTTCGACCGTTCACTTACTAATATTTCCCGAGCGATTAAGCAATTGGGCATGCCGTGAGCACTGCTCTTAACTGCTATATTTAGGCTCCGGGGCATTAAAAATGGGGGAGCTATGGCTGAAAAGCTCAGGTTTAATCTACCGTGTTTGGTTTTGGCAATTACACAGGCATTGTCGTTATCTCTTGCCTTTGTAAATTCTGCTCAGGCTGAACAACCATATCAACTTAAAGCTCCTAATTTTCGTCCAGCTGCCAACCGAACTTCGCAGCCTGTTTGTGAAGCGGACATCTTGCTTGTAATGCCGGCTATGAAAACAGACCTCGGTATGACGGCCGCGGACAAGGCAGCAAAAGAGAAGTTAATCAAGGAGAAAACCGGTCGCGGTGAATCCGTTGAAGAATTGATGAAGGATGAAGTAGCTGATGCTCTTAATGATGTTCATGCAAATGTAATTCGTTCATTTGGAGAAGGTGAAGATCTTGTGTTGGTGGTTAAGACCGAAAAAGGAAAATTGTTAGAGACGGAAGCAAAGCTTAGCAAGGACAAAAAGCACTTTTCTGCATTGCAGAGAAATTACCAGGCTACTAGCCCTACGGCCATCACCACAAGTTCGGCAAATGATCCGTACTATCCAAGCCAATGGTATCTGAAGATGATGCAGGTGCCTGATGCTTGGCAGATAAGCAAAAACGGTGCCGGAATTACGGTAGCAAACATTGATAGTGCACCGGCAAATCTTCGTGAATTAGCTGGACGAATTTACTATGGCTTTGATCCGGAGCAGGGTCGTCTGGTAAAGCAATTACCAGTTTTCATCGATCACGGCTCGAAGGTTTGCACAGGGGCCTTTGCCGAGACCAACAACAAGTTTGGTGTTGCATCCGCAGCTCCCAATGCGATAATTTTTCCCATGAGCTGCAGTCCTGCGGCTTCACCGCTGTATCCCAATGAAGAACTTATATTGCGCGATCTTTTGTTCCTCAAAAACAATGCCTGCGTATTCCGGCGAAATGGAAGGAAGATTCCGGCGTAAATGGAATGGTCATTCCGGCGCAAGTGGAATGAAAGTCTGAATAGTTGTAAGTTGACGT
>SBAT01000032.1 GCA_005240105.1 Chloroflexota bacterium | reverse complement strand
TTCGCTATGGCGCTTTTAAGCTGTCAGCCGATTCAGATGTACCAATACTGCCCGTCGTTGTTGACGGCACCAGACCAATCATGCCTAAAGGCTCATTGCGTATCGGCTTTCGTTCTCACCTCCGGGTCCGGGCATTACCACCTGTATATCCCAAGGACTTCAACTACGACTCGCATGCCATTAGCAATTACGTGCACAGCATCATGGTTGCGGAACTGGAAAAAATTCGCCAGGAAGCTGAAGAACACAAAACCATTGGTGTCTCGGTAGCCTAGAGCTTCTATCTTTGCTATATTTTGAGCTATCTATTAGACGATAGGCTCAATGACAACCAAATTAGTATTTGCCGGTCTACTAACACTTCTCACTGCCGGTCTTGCAGTCGGCAAACCTGTATTGCACGGAACCGTCGACGAGCAGAACAATACTGCGCCATCAGATAGCACAAAACCTGCGCCAACATCGCTTGAACGAGGCGATATTCAAAAACGCCAAAGCGAAGAAAAGCCAGAGAACAAAGAAATTCAATTAGCCTGGGACGCCTGGCACAAACGCCTGGCACATGCAATTTACTATCGCTTTGATATATTAGCTCTGCAGAAATTCAAAGACAGTCCAGCCCTTGGCGTAACAGTCCGCTATGTCGTAACCAAGGACGGTCGCATTGAAGGTTTGAAAATTGTCGAAAAATCGTCAGACATGATATTCGATGCGCTTGCTTGCCAGGCAATAATGTGGCAAGGCAGGAAACCAGCGTTACTCAAATTCCCTGAAGGTTCCAATAGAGCGTCGGTAGAAAAATTTGCTACCTTTACACAGAACATGGGAGACGAAGGGTACCAGGCAACTGAAGGCGACAAGGAGACTGTGCGTGTCAACCAGTAATTACCAACAATTAGAGCATGAGTTAGTTGCCGTGGTTGGACGTCAAAATGTGCTTTCCTCGCCAGTGGATCTCGCTGTATATGAATGCGATGGTGAGACACTAGACACAGCTCGCCCGGATCTCGTAGTACTTCCCGGCAACACGGAGGAAGTGTCAGAGGTCATTAAACTAGCCAATCGCTATAAGGTCCCTGTCTCACCCAGAGGAGCAGGTACAGGGCTATCCGGCGGCGCCACAACTATTATGGGTGGTATCAGTCTGGTGCTTACAAGAATGAAGAAAATACTGGACATCGATCCGGACAACTTAACAGCAACCGTAGAAGTTGGTGTAACTAATTTGGCAGTTTCCAAAGCAACTGCCAAATGGGGGCTTTACTTTGCTCCCGATCCATCCAGTCAAATAGCTTCGACAATTGGCGGTAACATTGCCGAGAACTCAGGTGGACCGCATACACTTAAATACGGCATGACAAGCCAACATGTGCTTGGCATAAAGGTGGTATTGCCGGACGGACAAGTCACCACATTTGGTGGCAAAGCTCGCGAGAATTTTGGGATTGACCTTCTAGGTGTATTTGTTGGCTCAGAAGGCACTTTAGGTGTAGCTGTTGAAGCAACCTTGAAATTAACGCCATTGCCCAAGCAGATTGAAACAATGATTGCCTACTTCCCATCGGTGGAAAAGGGCGGACAAGCTGTGTCAGACATCGTTGCCCACGGAGTTATCCCGGCAGCCATGGAAATGATCGACAAGTTGACTCTCAATGCTGTTGAAGATGCCTTGAAACTTGGACTACAGAAAGATGCCGGAGCCTTGCTTATCGTCGAACTGGACGGACAAAAGGCCGGTATTGCCGTACAGAAAGAAATTGTTGTCAATTGCATCAATAAAAATGGGGCCATGAATATTTCCTGGGCGGAAAACCCAAAAGAAAGAGCTTCCATCTGGAAAGCACGTAAATCAGCCTTTGGCGCTCTAGGCAGAATAGCCCCGCATGCCTATGTACTCGATGGAGTAATTCCAAGATCAAAGCTAGCAGAGACAATTTCGGCCATTGCCGCCATTAGCGAAAAATACAAAGTAATGATCGCCAATGTTTATCATGCCGGCGATGGCAATTTGCACCCGGCTATTTTATTCCACAGGGACAACCAGGAAGAGACTCTTAGGGTTATGAAAGCCGCCCGAGACATACTGGAATTATGCCTAAAGCTCGGAGGCACTCTTTCAGGTGAACATGGAATCGGCATTGAAAAACTTGATGAGATGTCCTTAGCTTTCAGCGCGGTAGACCTAAAATGCATGTCCTATGTACACGATGCATTCAATCCCGACGGCATCCTGAACCCCGGCAAAGTTGTGCCAAACCTCAAGTCGTGCGGAGAGTCTGGAATTCGACCATTATTACGTCACCAGCTGTCAGCAGCTGGAACATTAAATTAGGAGTCTAATAATTGCCATTTTGGGGTATGATCCCACTGTGAGACTTAAACATTGGGTGCCCTAAAAAAAGACAATTTGGAGGTAGTAGTTTGCACGGCAAACTTGATCTGTCGAAGAGTAAAGGCCTGAAAAAATCCGAAATTAAGAAGCTTGAACGACTACTTCAAGAGCGCATCCCAGTCGACAAAGTACTCACGCAAGATATTGCCGAATCGGCTGCAGAATTTTCCCACGAAACTGGTTATCCCGTATCTTTGGTCATAGACCGTCGTGGTCAGGTCGTAAATGTCACCCTCGGGCAACCATCCGATGTAAACATGCCGGAATTGCGCGGCGTCCGCGTTGGTCCCGGCCGACTTTGCGGTCATCGCATTATACACACGTTTTTGGTCGATAGCGGCAACAAGTTAAACCGCCAGACCCCTTCCAAGGAGAGCCTGCAATGCCTGGCTCGCAACCGCCTGGATCTTTTGGCTACTATTGAAGTCAATCCAC
>SBAT01000153.1 GCA_005240105.1 Chloroflexota bacterium | reverse complement strand
TGTTTGCACTTAAAGAAACCGCGAGCATCACGTCCTTCACGCTCCAGGTGGAATAGTGTGTTGATAGCGATCACATCACCTTCCATACCAGTTATCTCGGCAAGTTCAGTTACTCGGCGCGTACCATCTTCCAAACGACGGATCTGGACGATCAACTGCAATGCGCCAGACACCAGCTCGCGCACCGCTTTGGCCGGCATGTCTATGCCGCCCATCATGACCATGTTCTCCAGACGTTTCGTACAGTCACGTGGTGTGTTAGCGTGGATTGTAGTCATTGATCCACCGTGACCGGTGTTCATGGCTTGCAACATATCAAACGCTTCTTCGCCACGGCACTCTCCAAGAATTATTCGGTCAGGACGCATACGAAGGGCATTGATAACGAGCATGCGCTGCGTTATCATACCTTTTCCTTCCACGTTGGGTGGGCGTGTTTCCATGCGTACCCAGTGGTCGTGTTGTAAGCGCAATTCAGCGGCGTCTTCGATGGTGATAATACGTTCCCGGTGACCAATGTGTGCCGACAAGGCATTCAACAATGTTGTTTTTCCGGAACCGGTACCACCGGAAATAATGGTATTGATTCTGCCTTTCACAGTAGCCTTCAATACTTCTGCCATCTGCACGGACATAGCGCCTTTTTCCACCAATTGTCCCAAGGACATAATAGTGGTACCGAAACAACGGATGGTTAGTGTCGGACCGTCAATGGACACAGGCGGAATGGTGGCATTAACACGAGAACCGTTCGGCAAACGGGCGTCAACCATTGGCGACGAATCGTCGAGACGTCTGCCTAGAGGCTGAATGATCTTATCGATAGTTTGTCTTAAGTGACGTTCGTTTTCAAAGACAATTGGTGTCTTTTCCAATTTACCGTGACGTTCAACATATACAGAGAATGGTCCGTTGACGCAGATATCACCCACGCCCGGGTCTCTCAGCAATGGTCCCAAAGGTCCGAAGCCAAAGACTTCATCGAGAACGTTTTGCAGCAAATTGCCCTTTTCCATCATCGTCAATGGAGCAGGATCGGAATTGACCATTTCTCTGATGCGGTTACGCACCTGAGCCTGAGTGTCTTCGCTTATCTGCGTTAACCTGGACGTATCCAGTTCGCGCCTTAGCTGATCGATGATCACTTTCTCGCGTTCTCTGATCAGCGCTTGGTTTGCGCTGACTTTGGCATCTCCTACAGGAGCTGCCTCTTGAACCTGCCCCGTATGGGGATCTTCAGAACGGTCGATACGCTCAATATCAGCCCGCGTCGCCTGCTGGGCAACACCGCTTCCTGCGGCACCACCGGCAACACCACTGCCTGCTTGTCCGGCAGCTACTCCAGTGCCTCCGCCCTGATGCGCAGGAGTTCCACCTTGTTGAGCAGTCGAAGCAACTTCACCAGAAGCCTGGCGCTGCCTGACTAGCTGCCCCATCAAAGAGGACGCTGGACGAGCCGGCAAATTTTCATCTTTTTTCTCTTCAGACATTTCAGTCACCACCTTAGATTACTTGCGCTTGGCAAAAATGCCCGGCAATTTAAAGCCGGCTGCTTTGTCACCCTCAGCAGTAAGCAATAGCTTTTCTGCTCCGGCAAAGCGCCTGGCAATGGAGTCCATAGCTTTACCAAGTGCCGTGTGACCAGGAGCAATCTGTCCCTGGTTGTTCACCCACTTAGCTGTTTTTGCATCAGCAGGAATCTCGGCAAAAACAGGATAGTTCAAATTAGCGCGACATTCACTCAGTACATCATGCGGCAACCACTCGGAACGGTTGATTACCAGTAGCAATTTCTCTTGGTTGTAGTGGGCCTTGAATGTATCAAGACATTTGCGAGCATTCAAAATAGCAGACCAGTTGTATTCGGTTAATACAAGAACGTGATCAGCAAAGTCGAGACTGGCAATTGCTCTTTCATCCAGCAAGTTCTTAGGCAAATCCACTACGACATACTTGAATTCGCTCTTCGCCGTGTTCAGGATTTCTTGAATTTGCGCAGCATAGATATCGCCAATGTCTTCCAGTTCCGGCGGAGCCGCCAGAATCGAAAGCTTATCGTCGTACTTAGTCATCAAGTTACGCAAATAAGTTGCATCAAAGTTTGTGTGTGAAAAATCGATTGTGCTCAAACTAAATGATGGCTCAAGGTTCAGATAATGTGCGACCATACCGAACTGCAAATCCAGGTCGACAATAGCCGTCTCACCATGTTTAGACAGATAACCGGCCAGGTTGGTGGTAATGGTCGTAGCACCAATTCCACCGGTGGGACTGAAAATTGCCACTACCTTGCCCTGAGCGACTGACACTGATTCAGATTGGTGTTTAAGCATGATGCTTTGCACGGCAGCCGGTAAATCGGTGCGCCAGCGCTCCGCATCCAAAAAGTCCGAAGCCCCAAGTCGATACGCTGTGCGGATCAACTCAGGGTCTGGAACCTCATAGCTCACAAAGAAGTAGAGCTGTGGGTAGGCTTCTCTCAATTCGGCTAGCAGGGACAGACCACGGACAGGAGCTGGGGATAGCTCAATCCAGACAAGCTTGGGGTGCAAGCTGGCTATCTGTTCACGTGCCATTCCGCCGGCAACCGTCCCTATAAGGGCCAGGTTGTTTTGGCTGTGGATAAGATCCTCGATGGTTTGGCGCTTATCCAGCCCGGCGTCACAAACAAGCAGGGTGGTCAGTTTCATATGAGTTATAGCCTCCTACGCACAACAGATATAGCAGTTCTGATTTTGTTGTACCCAGGCGGGCATATATCCTCACAATCCTTAATTTCTCGGAACTGAGATTATCTCCTTCTTGCTGCCACTCCAGGACTCGATTTCATGTTCGGCAGGGGCCAGGGTCGAACCGCCGCCCATGTCGCCACCCATTGGAGGAGGCGGAGCCAAAGGTGCCGGCGGAGGTGGCAAGGAAGCCATATCCGAATGGTCCATCGGCTTTTCGAACATAGAAGTAACGTCAACAACCGCTACAGGTGTATGGTCTTTGTCGTTTCTCAATGTCAGATAAAGCTTGCCGGCCATTACACCTTTAATTAACTTGGCAGCATCAACCGGGGTCACCTCAACAGTAACCGAGTTGGCTTGGATTGCTCCAGCGGAACTCGAACGCTGATAAGTAGTGCCCACGGCGATGACTTTTACATCTGACAATATCGGACTAGCTTTAGTCTCGCGACCGGAGCCAACGGAGCCGATAATATCGATGTGACTATCAGGAGCAATGAATCCGGATACTCCGGAATTGGTGTCGATAGCAAACGTCACCGCTCTCATGCCAGCTTTGATCTTTGATTCAAAGCCAACAGAAATACCTTCCGGTACTAAGTCGTGCGAACCAACAATTTGACCAGCCGGAATGGTTGCTTTAGCAATTCTGCCGACAGCCAAACTCTGGGATGTCAG
>SBAT01000049.1 GCA_005240105.1 Chloroflexota bacterium | reverse complement strand
GAATCAGAAAATATCTAAGCCCGAATAAAAAGACTGATTCAAAGGTCCAGAGTGCTCTGGACTTAGTCAACAACTATTTCAATCTGTCCAAGGTCTCTAGCGCCAAAGCTGAAAGGGCTGTGCGCCGAGCGACAAAGCGTTGCGAAATGAATCCCGACAAGCTGGATGCCAATCTTCAAATTCTAGCCGACAAAGCTCAAGTAGCAATCACACTAGCCAGCTACCGGAAAGATGCATTGGTTATGCTCAAAGCTTTCAAAAGCACCAGCGAACTAAAACATTATATACGGATTGAAGATTACAGACCCCCCGAAAGTGGCCGACCGGCTCCATCAGGAGCAATGATTTAAGTCACCAACTTACGTGAGGACAAACAGAAATGACTACGAAGTTCACCCAAGCCCAGCAGACCGAGATGAAGTCCGCGCGGGAGGCAAGAATATGACGATATTCCTGACACACGTCTTCTAAGACGCTCTGCCGCGATTGAGAGTCGTTCTCATTGCGAGCATGGGTTGTCCCAGGAGACACACCTATGTCCAATTCTTATAAGCACACCCCTATTTGCGGCTACTCCAAGGCGGAGAGCGACAAGAAGGACAAGCGCTTTGCCAACCGCAATCTGCGCCGCGAGTCCAAGGAGACCATCAACACCGCGCTGAACAATGATGCCCTTGACGGTTTGGTTGTTCCTATCATGCGCGATGTGTCCTGCATCTGGGCTTTTGCAAAGGACGGCAAGCAGTTTTTTGATCCTCTGAAGCACCCCAAGGAAATGCGCAAATAGATCTGCAGGAAAGACGGCGGCAGTGCCGTCTTTCCTTTTTTACTTTTCACAGGAGGCTTTTTGCCTAGATCGACTGCCTTTTCTTTTTTTTCCATGACAAATATAGGAAATGAATCATGACTGAAAATCACAATACCTACCTGGTTCTACTGAAAGATAGAAATCCGGACAACGTAGAAGAATCGACAACAAATGCAGCAAAATCCATTGTCGGGCTTTTGCAAGAGCAGAAGTTGACGGAGCAAGTAAGTGGCGTCGACGCCTTTGCGGGAGTCATTCTACTTAAGTGCACAAGTACGGTCGCCGATGCAGTTAAGTCGCTGACCAACATCGTTGAAGAGGTTGCCCAAGCTAACAGCGCCGACGAAATACAAGAGTACATCTTAACCAAAACGTTCAGCCCTGAGCAGCAAGAACAAGCAAGAAAACAAATAGAAAAACGCGCCAGCCACAAGACATATTTTGTTCTTCTCAAAGACCGAACCGGCGATGTCGACGAAAAGACCGTCAAAGGAAAAGACGTTATTAAGGAACAACTGATAGCAAAAAACCTTTGGAATGAAAGCGAGATTAGTGAATTTGAGGTGCACTTCGCATTTGGACTCATAGCGATTCAATGCACCGACGAGGTCATTGAACTCATCAAAGCACAAACAGCACTCGTAGAAGACGCAACAAGGATCGAAACGGCTGAACAGTCGATGGAATACATGTTGACCAAAGCGATGAGCCAAGAAGATGCTGCCCGATTCCTGAATGACATAAACGACCCGTCATTCTAGTTTCAAAACATACGCAACACGGATTTATCCAAGACAAGAGGAAAACTATTTTTCGAATCTTCCTCTGTCTTGCGGATGCAGCAGAACTAAGAATCACCTTGGAGACAAACAAACGCAGGCAAGATTTTTCTCGCCTGTATTTGTTTTTGGCAGACCCTTTCCACGATTGGAGGAGCAACATGTCGAGATCAAGGAAGAAATTCCCGTCACCTAAATGGACGACGGACAAAAGCAACAAGCCAAACAAACGCGTTTGGAATCACAAGCTCCGCGGTGCGGTTAAACAGCTGATTCATCGCGCCCTTCACTGGGACGATATCGACTCTCTTCAAATTCCAGCGCTTTCTAGAATCACCGATTGGCGCGATTCCGCCCAAGACACATCGGGACTGGAAACCGATCCAGACGAGCTACCGAAAGCCTACCGCAAATAACAATTGGAGATCCCAAATGTCACCACTATCAAAACTTAGTGCACTTTTAATCATGCCATTTCTACTGGGCACACCCACTCAGGCTATGGCACAAGAACTGACGAAGTTAGCCTGGCCGCATTCACAAACACTTGGAAGAAAAGCACAGTATCCTTCGGAGTTGCGTTACGTCAGAGACCACTGGCATATACGCCCAATTAGCGACCGCTATGTCGTCATTGGCGCAACAGAATTCCTTACCACTTCACTAGGCGGTGTCACTTCAATAGAACTACCGAAATCCGGACAGGTCTTTAAGAGGTGGGACAAGTGTGGCGTCATCGAATCAGACATAAGCATTGCCGACCTGCTCATGCCCGTGAGTGGCAGGATAGTTGCCGTCAATCCCAACTTAAGTCAAGAGCCAGGACTGGTATTCCGCAACTGCTATACCACAGGCTGGCTTATGACGGTAGAGCTCTCAAATCCACAAGAGCTGAATGAGACATTGTCCAGCTTGGATTACAAGATCCGTCTTCCCTACGATCAATAGCCCGGACTAATAAGAGACTACACAACAACAGAAATACAGGCGAGAAATAAATCCCGCCTGTATTTGGAGCTTTACACACTTAATTGGAGGAAATCAACTATGGACGTATTTCTGTACCTGGTCCCTGTGGCCATCGCGCTCTTTTTCCTTTTCCGGTATGTTGCCGCTAGAGATAAAGCCTACTATGAAGACCTTTCACAGTTGTGGGAAAAACTCAACGCTGAAACACTAGAAGTAAGCCTGCTCGTCTCGGCAAAATGTCCTGCCAATAGCGAAGCTCATGAGTTAGTAATCACAGCTGCGCAATGCCTTGTTATCCCAAACAGTCGCTTCGTTACCGTTCCTCGGCGTCGCTACCAGGAAGGTTTTGCACTATGCGCCAAAGCCCGCGCACTTGCGGAGGGAAACTTACCACAATCATAAACTGAAGACACGGATTCTGTAAGGCAGAGGGAAACGCTCCGTGTCTTCCCTCTGCCTTACAGATTTGCACGCACACATTCGAATGTTCGCAAACCATTCGATAGCCTTACCAGCTAAATAGAGTACGCCGCGCTTCCTCGCGGTGTCTCTGATTTGCGACATGTGCAAGCAAGACGCCTGGCGACCTTGCATGATACCACCCGGGCAAACAGGGAAACACGAATTATGAAACTACTAAAAGTACCAAAGGGCACTCCGTACAATTCCGCCCTTCAACGAGCAGTTGACGCTGTTGAGACAAATTTGTCTCTTGTAGACTTGCGCCGCCAAGAATTGGCGACTGCAAAAAAGCACCTGATCTCCGACAAGAATAGACCGGAGGGCGTTTCCTACCATTTCGGAGTGTGGGTTCAGAGACAGAGACAAAGCAGAATCGAATATCGCTTTAGAATAGAAGCGCTCAAAGAGGCGATTGCTGAACTTGATTCCAATAATCAAAACCTAGCCTGCGCGATCCAAGCAGCCAGGAATGCAGTCCTCGCACTTCCGTGGGAAGAGCCCACTCTGGACGCCTTTCTTGATGGAGCAGGTCCTCGATCACATCCTTCATTTAAAGCTCTGACTCTCAACGTGCTCATGGCCGATGAGTTGTATGCTTCGGTAAAATCAAGACTCTTCAAAGAGAGTCAGGACCTTAAGCAAATACGTTCTAACTCTCCGGATAACTTCCACAACATCTGGAATACCGGGTGGCTGTATCAGTCGCTCAGACATAGCCATCGCAACTTTGCTTGTCGATTCAAATACAAGGAAGAAGGCGAATGGTTGTATCTATCGTCACTACATTCCGAGTACTTCAACGGCGACGGGAAATTCGACATTCCTTCTGCGCCATACCTGACATTGGATGAGGCGATAGCCTTATCAGAGAAACTTGTCCTTGAACTGTGGCAAAACTGGCACAGCAAGAATATTATCGTTGAAGTATACGATGTCGCGAAAGCCAATGGCAGCAGCTATCCGATGTCTGCAGACACAGAACGACGATTGGCCGATTCTCCTCCCGAATCCCGCCAAACCAAAGACGAGAGCAAGTGCGCCAAGAACAGCAGAAATCTGTTCGAGCGGCTCGGTTTGCAAAACAAACCCCGCTCAAACAAATGAACACCTGTATCTCATCAACCCTGAGCACATCATCAAGGAGATGAGCGAATAGGTCACACATAGAAACAGGCGAGATTAACTTTTCGTCTGTTTTTTATTGCGTCTGCACAATCAAACAACATTTACGAAATTTACCGGAGATTGCATAATGAAACCACTATCCAGAATTACCACTTTCCTAGCTGGCACCATACTCTTCGCCGTCATTGGTGTCACTTTCACCACTGCCGCACTTATTCCAACCGACACCACTCCGATACCTCGCCCAATGCCACCCGGCGACGACGGATATTACCCCGAAGAGAAATACCCGAAGGTGTATTTGACTTACGACAAATCAACTCCCCGTGATGTCACCAAGGCATTTTCGTCTGTTAAGAAAACTGTCGATTGGTTGAGCTTCAGCAAGAACAAGGTCGATGGCTTGTTAGACGACGATCAACGGAGTGACACCTACAGAGACAAAGTGCCGGCATACGAATTCCGCACCGCCAACGACGTTTTGGTAGCTGACATTACTAAGACAGCATTGAGCGAAGAAGAACTACAATCCGCATGTACCAGCCTGCGCAACAAGCTTGAATCACAGGATGTGATTTTCCGTACCTATTTAGGCACGCAATCCTTCACACCCGTGGATATGAGCGACAATGTCATTTTCCAAATACACGATGACATGCTGACGCTCTTTTCCAAAGCTGTCGGAGCTGGAAAGGACCACACTCTTGTGTCGATAAGCAATCACAAAAACGAATCGCGGTCGTCGATATTTGCCAATGCCACCCAGGCAGCTAAGTCGGCTGACGTCTCCCGCATACTTGTCGATAATCTCGACTGGCGCAATTTTAAAATTTTGCAAGCTCTCGAGGTACCCAACGGAGCTTCCACCGTCCACCTGCTAATCGGCAAAGACGGCAAGCTTTATGGACGACTCGACAAGGCTGAACCTACGCTTGATCAACTCACAGAGTTTATTAAGGCAAAGCTACCCGCCGGTCAATAATCAAATTCAACGCAGGAAGGAGGCACCCGCCCGTCTCTTTCCTGCAGTCCTACTCTAGTAATTGGGAGTTTTTCGCATGAACAAATATTTTCATTTTTACAAGCAGTCTTGGCTCGAATTGTACACAAGCGACAAGGTCCTGCCTTTTGCAATCGAACTTTTGCACTTCCTCTTTATGATACTCTCACTAGTTTTTTGCGCAATGGCCAACAGTCCCCGCTCCGAAGTAAGTGTAAATCTAGGATCTGGTGCCCTTTGGTTGTCGATCTGCATTCCTTGTTGGTTGGCTTTGGAAATAGGGGTGCCTGCAATTCGTGTCGCCTTCCTTCGCGAGAGATATCTGATCGAACACCTGAACTCAAAGATCAGCGCAATTAGAAGTACGATAGAACTGATTGGCGACGGCAAAGATCTCTCACCAAAACAAATCGCTGGTAATTTGAGAAACTATGAAGCAGCCGATGTTGTCAATGCAAAATCAAAACTTGGCAAAAACGTTCTTGAGAGCTACAAACAAGCAACCGAGACGCTATCGACCATAAGACAAAGCGTGATTGAGGTAGAGCAGCTCAGCAAGCAAATAGCACGCCTGAAACTCTCGGAGCAATCAAAGCTCCAAGTAAATCAATTGGCGCTTGATGCTGAATCCTGTGTTAGGCAGGCATTCAATGCTGGGCAGGAACTTGCCAAAATAGATCTCGGCACCCTGCAAAACGACACGGAGATAGCTCATGCTCATGCGATATTGCTGCTGCAAAACCTGAACGGCCATATGGCCCTGGAATCTCTTAATGATGATGACTGGCAAGCATTGCTGGAGAGCAAACAAGCTCGTATCAAGCTCGAAACTCAACTATGCCGGACGCAACCTGATAGGTAGGTACAAAACACTCGGAGGAATTACACCATGTCTTACACATCGTTTGAAAAAGGACTGCGTGGAATCATGCAGTACGGCAGGAAGTCCGCGCTTGTATTTGAGCAACCTGATGTCGTTGTCGAAATTGATGGCGAAAAGGGAATTACCGTCACTAGCGGAGAAGAATCCAAACGTTTTGAAACTACGGATGGAAGTTTGCAATCTATCAGCGAGCCCGCTTCGCGATACATTAGCGCTCTCCTTTCGGCGCAACAGTCTTCTGCGTAAGCTTAGTTTCGTGGTCACAGCTACAGGTGAGTTTAAGCTCGATCTGTAGCTTTAAGCCACTTTTTGACCTTTTTGGCACTTTTTCTGCCATTTGTATACACTTTTGGTATTGTTTTGTATCCTTTTTGGTATAATATTGGTATGGAATTTGAATTCGACGATCGAAAGAGCGAACTCAATAATGAAAAGCATTGGTCAGCGGTCATAACATACAGAGCACAAAAGATACGAATAATTTCCGCACGAAGGGCCAGGAAAGAAGAGGTCTATCTATATGAAGGCAAAGGACTTTGACAAAAAGTTTGACAATAACGAAAGTATTGTCAGCGAATTAGATCTCAAAAATGCTCGTCGTCCGGGTCACGAACAAAGGCGAGTAAATGTAGACTTTCCAGCTTGGGTAATAAACGAACTCGACTTTCAGGCCGAAAGACTGGGCGTAACCAGGCAGTCGGTAATCAAAATGTGGATAGCTGAACGCCTTGATCAATTACATAGTTCGTAAAAATTTGAAGCAGCGCATAAGCCGGGTTCTGTTTACACCGTCATCTATCTTGGAGTTCAGTTACCTGAACCCTCTAGCAGCATCGGCAATTCCAGATGGCGGGCCACCATTTCCTGGACTTATACCTTAGCCTTGCACCTTTAGTGGGGTTTACCTAGCCAGGGACTCTCGACCCTGCTGGTGCGCTCTTACCGCACCGTTGCATCCTTGCTACATATAACGCTCCAGCTACGCCTTCGGCTTCGCTTTCGCTTGGCCATCCGGCATGTCCGGAATCGCTCGGCTGCGGATTCTTCATCAGAACCCTTCGCCTCACTTCGCGTCATTTACGTGTAGCGGTCTTCATTTCTGTGGCACTATCCTCACGCTTGCACGCACTGGGAATTACCCAGCAACCAGCCCGTTGGTGCCCGGACTTTCCTCATCAACTGAGATTGCTCTCAGCTAACGCGACGGTTTGCGCTACTTCAATGACCATTATAACCATTAGCGTAAACGGCGCTATACGCAACGATTAATTGGACATACCCATAACCACCATTTGTATTGCTTTCCCTTGGAGATCTTAGCTACGTTGGTGTTAACGATTCGTTCACATTCTAGTTTCCCACCCAAATACCCAAAGCCAAGACAGCGCATTAGTTTTGCCTTTTAACTCTCGCTTTTAGAGCGATTGGATGGTTACACACTTCGACTTCTGTCGACGTGGTTAGCGCTGTGTGCACGTGTCGCCGCAACAATACTAAGAACGTCTAAGAGACGGAACTACTATGTCTAAACCTAACGCAGATGGTCGCTCCAACGAGCGGTCCGAATTTGAGCGCCTGCTCGAGGAGGAATATTCACCCTCTCACAAAAACTGCAGCGCTAACGAAATCGTCACCGGCATCCCGGTGAAAATCACCAGAGAGGGTGCATTCATATCCATACCGGGCAAAAAATCCGAATCCTTTATTCCCGCTAATGAACTTCCTTCGCTCATTCCCTTAGTGGAAAACGAAGCGGCGGAATTTCAGGTAGTGGGCGAAGAAAGCGAAGACGGTCAATTCAAGTTGTCCTATTCGTGGACAGCGGCAGCCAAACTTCAGCAAGAAGGCAAGACTGTCGAAATCGTCGTCAAACACCTGAAAGAACGAAAGTTCTATGACAACGAGAGCCAAGGCTCAAGGTCACGGTTCAAGTACGACGGAGCCGAAGTTGTAATTCCTGCTCTCGGGAATTTGCAGGCATTTGCTCCGTCCTCGCAATTGGGCGATGTCGACTTAGAGCAACTGAAAGGCAAAAAGCTACAGGCGAAGATAACCGAAGTAGCCATTGTGCCGGCTCAAGGAAAACGACAGGAAAAACGCCGCTTGATCGTCAGTCCGCTTGCTCAAACAAAAGAAAAGCATTTGTCCTTCCTTCAGGGATTGCAAAAAGGGCAGACTGTCACAGCAAGAGTTCGACGCGTCGAGCCTACGTATGCAGTTGTCTACTTCCCCAACGGCGTATCAGCTCTCATCTTCAGCTCTGAAATTGCCATTTTCGGCGAACAAGAAGATTTGAGCGCCGCCAAGGCAGAAGGCAAAGAGCTTGAGTTTGAAGTGACCAATGTCGACTTGAGAGACAAAGACAAACCGTCGCTCAAATTGAGCCGACGCGCAATTCTTGTTCGCACCCGCAAAGAAGAATTGCAGAGCACTCTGCGCATTGGCGACATCGTCTCAGCACGTGTCACCAACATCTCCAAAGACGGTCGTAGCGCATTTCTTCTAGTTGAAGAATGCCTGCCGGCTTTCCTTGGCGCACACAAACTTGCCGTCTATACACAAGACGTCAATGAAGTGCTCAGTCCCAACCAGGTAATCCGTGCGCGCTTCATAGCTGTGCACGAAAAAACCGGCAACCTGACGT
>SBAT01000300.1 GCA_005240105.1 Chloroflexota bacterium | reverse complement strand
GTACTGCTGCCATTAATAGTTAATGCCCCGCCGGTACCGCCGACGCCGCCGACGCCGCCATTGCCACCATTGGCGCCATTGGCGCCATTGCCACCGTCTCCGGCGTTCGCTGCAACATATGAATCGCCGCCACCGCCGCCGTTGCCACCTTTACCGCCACTGCCACCGGCTGCACCGGCACCACCAGCGCCGCCGGCCAAATTAATTAGACCCATGCTTATGGCACCGACTCCGGTTACATTGACAGCTCCGCCCGTTCCACCATTGCCGCCATTGCCACCAACAGTACCTGCTACACCGGCTACACCGCTGCCGCCGTCGGAATAAGCACTACCGCCGCCACCGTTATCACCATTACCACCATTGGTACCCGCAAGTCCTGCTGCACCATTACCACCCAGGGCCGTAATTGTGCCCGTGGTTATCGTACCTGCAGCATTAATGGTCACCGCCCCTGCATTGGCGCCATTTGCACCAGCTGAAGATGCATTAGCTCCCGATGTTGTGATATTGCCAATGGCAATATTACCGGCACCTGTGTTTCCAGCTTTAGCAGTAAGAGTAACGCTCTTGCCCGATGTCTCAAGATTGAGCCCACTTAGGTTGATATTGCCGCCAAAAGTTGAAGCATTGCCGACGGAAAAGCTTGGATTGGCCGAATTGTCGGAACCGCTTGCTGCCGAAGGTGTTGAGAACAGAACACCGGCAGCAATTGTAATGCTGCCAAATGAACCGGCACCAGTATTCAACGTAGAACCGGATGCAGCAGTAAGATTTACATCCTTACCAGACAGAAATACCCAATCTTGACCAGGATTGCTCGACGCTTGCGTAATCTGGGCGGCCGTTATATTGATGCTGTTGTTCTTGTCCCAAAATATTGGATCGCCTGTCAGTTCCAAATTAGCAATATTGAAATCACCCTCGTTGACCCCGGCATGCGTAGAACCGGCAACAATGCTGACAGGACCTTGCAAACTGTTAGCATCGACAAAGACATGACCGTCGGCACTCGTAAAGTTGATCGATGAACCGGACACATCGCCGCCCTGCAATGTAAGCAATGCTTTACTTACATATTCGTTGGCAGAATTTTTGATTGATCCTAAGGTCTCAAAAGTAACTTCATCGCGGGCACTAATTTTTCCCAGCACGTTTTGAATATCCAAAGTTGTGCCGGCAAGATTGCGCATGCTCAGGCTGCCGTTCATTGCTTGCATGATGCCTGAGTTCATAATGGATGCGGTAGCCAAAGACAAACTACCCATTTGAGCAGCAATTTGGCCGGAGTTCATTATCGAGGCAGCGGTCATATTGATGTTTTGAATGGCTGACAGAATGCCGCTGTTGGTGATTGAGCCGCCCGCCTGCATGGCCAAATTTCCGGCGCTGGATATGGTCCCTGAATTGACTATATTATTGATGGCCGAAAAACTAAGGCTGAAATTGCTGACCAGAGAAGCTAAATCAATTCCTAAAGCTTCCATATGACACTGTGGAATGATCGATGTGATCAAATTAGTGTTGGTGATGTTGTTAGCAAAAAACTGTCCTGTGGTGACATTCGAGTTGGTTGAAAATGCATAAATGGTCCCGTTATTAACCAGGTCGCCACCACCGAGATTGACGCCATTGGTCAAATTACCAAAATCAATTACTGCAGTTTGACCGGCGTTAACAACCAGATTGGCTGCTTCGGCCAATGCAGCTTGATCAAGAACAACTGGTGCACTCGGCGGCTCAGTTCCTTCTGCAAATGCTTTAAGCGGCATTATTGTTGATGCCACAATCAAAAGCGAACTGAAAGCGGACAACCATTGTCTGTTATTCATTTAAATATTCCCAGTGTTGAAGTCCAACGCTACTCCCGACCGGAGAATGCCCATGCCATGGACATATTTTCGGAAGTCAAGAGTATAACACCTTGACTGAGCCCTTGAAATCCTTATAAGGATTAATATCCGTTAGGTTTGGGGGGATAACACGAAGTAAGTCCGAACAAATTTTTAATCTTCGCAAATGAACTTTTTGCCCCCCTTCTCCGTATTAGATATATGAGCGCACACAAGAGCGAATATATCCAAGGGAGATAAACAATGAAAATTACCAATTTACTAGCTGCGGCAGCTGTCATTATGGTCAGCGGACTGCCGGCTATTGCTGAAGAGACAACAGCAGTCAATGCCAATGACAGCGTAGTTGCCAAATGCCCAATGGGCCCAGGCGGCGGATTCCGCGGACATGGCAGTGGTTGTGACAAATTTGGTCGCTTGGACTTGTCTGATGAGCAAAACGAGAAGCTTTATCAGCTCAAACAAAAATTTGCCGATCAAATAGGAATGACCAAGGTTGAGATAAAGAAAGAACGCAGAAAAATGCGCGATCTTCTAACCCAACCAGCAATCGACCGCAAAGCAGTGGAATTGGCTCATGGCAAGATAAACAGCTTGAAGACCAATCTATCAAACGCTAAATTGACCTTTAAATTGGACGCCAGCGAAATCCTCACACCAGAACAGCGCAAACAACTGCGTTACGGCACGGGTGGAGGCAGAGGCTTTGGTGGTGGCGCTAAGGTCAGTGAAGCTGATGATGAATCAACTTTGCTTAGCTTGTTGCCTGATAACGACCTGGATGATTTGAACAACTAAGAATTTCAACGACCCGGCAATAACGTAGCTGCTTTTGGCAGCTACGTTATTTGCTTTCTGTATCAGTCTCCTTTGCAAAACAATGCCAACCGTTAATGAAATTGCCCACGGGGTAAGAAATTGGGGCAGCATCGTTGAGGCAAGGAGCGTAAGCAATGCACGGTCTATGGAATTCAGTAAAAAGTACTTTTCTTGCAGCACTTTTCTTGGGCCAGGTTGGAGCAATAGCGGCAACTATCAAAATACCACCACATGCTCCGGCAAAAGAGACTGGATCAAATATCGAATCAGTGAAGAGTCTCAGTTGGCTTGAAGGGAATTGGACAGCAAAAGGTCCTAAGGGTAGCGTAAGCATTAAGGCCAATGCCGTAGGCGATCATCAGTTCATTTATCTGACCTTCGACGACGAAAAAGGTGCTACATCGGAACTGCAAGTGATCGGCTACAGTCCGAAAGTTAAGACAGTAATTTCCTGGAGTTATGATGACGATGGTGGTTTTGGTAAGAGCATTTG
>SBAT01000209.1 GCA_005240105.1 Chloroflexota bacterium | reverse complement strand
GAAGGTTCATTTGCCGGAGGCAATGGCAATAACGTCACGGTTACATCTAATGGTGCCGTTGCCTTGAATTTCGTCAGTAGCTCGGCTTCTACAACCGGTGCTGGCGCCACTGGAGCAGGGGATGCCGGCAATATTACAGTGACAGCGCCTCTGGGGATGACCATACTTGATTTCCGAGCTCAAGGTGGTGTCTTGAACGGCAATGGCGGCAATATTACCGCTACTGCGGCTGCTGGATTGATAACAGTAGATCTATTTGCTCTTTCCAATGCCATTGCCAGCGGCGTCGGCACGGCAGGCAATGGTGGCAACATCCTTTTGTCTGCATTTACCGGAATTGCCTTGGGCACGCTTCTGTCCCCTGGCTTTATCCTGGCCAATTCAGCTGCGGCAACTGGAAATGCCGGCAATATTGATATGGTAACCACCACTGGCGATCTATTGGTCGGCACAGTCGGAGCGGCAATGGTCGGCGGCACCGGGAACGGCGGCACGCTCAACTTAACCACCACAGCCGGCAATATTACAACAGGTTTGATGGCCAACTTTGGCGGATCAGCCAGTGGTAATGCCGGAGCTACAGTTACAGTGACTACCGGCACTGGAGACATAACGTTTGATGCCATCAACGGAACGGCTACAAGCGGTGACGGAAGCAACGTCACAGTTACATCGACTGCTGGTGGTGATGTTACAAGTACTCTTGCTGGTATTAACAGTTTTGGCGGCGGAGCGGGCAACGGTGGACTTGCCAGTATCACAGCCGGTGGTGGCTCAGTCACTCTTGCTGGCGGTTTCAACTCCGCGGGCGGTGCTAATGGCAATGCTGGAGATGTGACCGTGTCCGCAGACACGGATATTAGCTTATCGTTCATTAACGCAGTTGGTGGGGCTGTTACTGGTGATGGTGGTACGGTTTCAGTAACTTCCACTAATGGCGATGTATTACTTACATCCTTTGTTAGCAGCCGGGCCATCGGTGGTGGCACCGGCGGTACTATTGACCTCACAAGTGACGGCACCTTGCAAGTGCTTGGTCTGACCGGTTTGGGCAATGCTATCCAGTCCCATGGTGCAGGCGCCGGAGTAGCCGGAGCAATTACGCTTACCTATTCAAATGCCGGTGATTTTACAATTGACCCTGCAGGAGGGATGCTCAATGGGACAGCCGGCCCTATTTCTGCCATTGCCACAGGTACAGGAGCAGGCGGTACGGTAACGATCAGCAATAGCGCTGGTGATATCGACATCATCCTCAACAGCTCCATCAGTACGACTTCAGCCGGCGGAGCCTCCGGATTGATAAGTTTTGCCGCCGGACTAAGTTCCACCACTATTACCGGCAATGCCAACGGTGCGCTAAATGGACCGCTACTAGCATCCGGTGCCGATGTGACGGTTAGCTTGGCGCGTAGTGGTACTACGTTATTAGTTGGAGCAATAAACGCCGCTGACTTGATTAGCATAACGGTGGCAACTGGTGCTTCTTCCATTAATGTCCCGGCCGGTGCCAATATTCATGGTGATGGCGCCGGTATTATCTTAAACACGCCGACTATCACCAACGATGGTTCACTTCGTGCTCTGACCGGGCTGGCAAGTCTAACCAATGCCGGCAGTCTCAGCTTAACCGGTACGGGAACTTTGTTTGGTATCACCACTAACTTGAACAGTACAACTGGATCTGTCACTGCTACTCAAAACACAATAACTGGTCCTGTCTCCGGTACTGCAGCAACTAACTTCAGTGTCACTGCCAATACGTCCGGGCTTGCTGCCAATAACATCACCGCAACTGCGGGAGCAATATCCTTAACTGCTAATGGCGGATTAATGAGTGTAATTGGTAACTCAACGATAACTGCCGGAACCAATGTGTCAATTACCGGTAGTGTTGCTGCTGGTGTAGATATTGGCGGCGGTGTTGGAACGACGGCCGTAATTACGGCTGGTTTTGTTGGTGGGGTCTTAAATCCATTCAGCCTGAATATGAATGACTATACCTATGCCCAAATTGCCAGTCCCGGCTCGATTACAGTTACTAGTACCGTGGGTAGTATTACTCTCAATAATGGTGTGACGCTGGATGGCATTGGCGGCAGTGTCGGCTTAATGAGTGCAGACAATATCACCATTGGTGCGGCCAATGACTTCTTCGCTCAGGGTGCCTATGTTTGGATGCAAGCCTCAAATAATATCACTGCCCCTATTGGTACGGTAATCACATCGGTAGGTAGATATACTAGCGGCACAGTTACTGTTGCCGGCGTCAATATCTATGATTTTGCCGGTGGCGGACTGGCGATATTTGCCGGTTCTGGGCAGCCGAACTACAATACCTACTTAAAAAATTCTGCGGTAGATAACAGAACAGCAGATGGCTCGGTTGAAGAGATAGGCGCTCCTGACACTACAGGGACGCCTCTGGTGCTGGACACTAATGTGATAAATGGGTCTTACATGCTTTTGGAAGTTCCAGCTGGTGGATCGTTGGCTCTTACCAATTCGGCTGTTTTCATTGACGGCGGTGTCATTGCAATTGATCCTCCAGGAATTATTAACTTCAATGGAGTATTTTTGAACGCCATTGGACCGGCCCTAATTCCAGTACCTGTATTTGCCGCTGCCCCGCCTCCGGCTGCCGGCGCACCGGCACCGGTTTTCGGTGTAGCATTGCCCCCGGCAGCTCCAGTTTTGCCACCTGAAGGCACAGCTATTCAAACTGATGTGTCCAACTTTGCTTCGCCTGCGGAGCGCAATGCGGCAGCAGTAATGGCCAGACAGCCTCAAATAGAACAAGTAACACAACAGTCAGCAGCCTGGGTTTTTGTCTCGGGTGGTTGCCAACCGTTTTCCATGCAGCTGGATGAATCATTGCTCTTTGGTTGTGGTGGCACGATGTTCAAACCGGAAAAACAAAATAACGGCATTGACATGAAAGAAGGACGTGTTGTAGCAATAACAGCCAATAAGCGATTTGCCGTAACGACAAGATTTGGAGAAGCCAGCATTCCGCCTGAAGGTGCGGGCATTGTCGAGCATAAGTCCAATGGTGTATTCCGTCTCGTTAATTTGGCCGGCGGGGACGCCGAGATGACAATTCAAAACGGCGATGCTATCACCCGTGTACCTGTAAAAGCTGGTGAAGAATTGGTCGTTGCCGACAATAGTGTAGCCGAAGAAGACTTGATCCCAGTAGACGGCATTGACCGTGTTGCTGTTGCTGGTGCTATCAAGGTGTCCGGCTTGCAAGTCAGCAAGTCGCTGTATGACAAGAAGCAAATGTTCGAGCGTGAGGCTCTTATCAATTGCAGTATGGGCAGCAACATGTGGAACAATGTCAAACGCCGCATGGACAGGGTGAAGGATGAAATGCTGGGGAATGAGCCGGCTAAAGTCATTTCAACCAGTGCTCCTGCTCAAGGAACAAATCCTTACGTGCCAATTGCCTATCAACAGCAAATTGCTACAAAGACAAATGATGTCCTTTCGTTGACGACTGATTCGGCAACGCTCAAATACACCGGCACGACAAAACTAACAGTTGAGCAAAATGGTGTTGTTGATATGTCTAATGGCAGCGTACTTGTGTCAGCATCTAAGTCAACGGTCTTCAAATGCGGTGAACACTTAGTGTCAGTCGATCCCGGTACTGTAGCTATTGTTGCCAACAACAACGGGGTTGTAAAAGTAAGCAATCTCTGGGAGGCTTCCGGTGGTTCCGTGAGGACTTATACTTCAAGCAAGATGGTTCCGTTGCATGTCGGCAAACAGATTATCCTTGGCTCCGACTCATATGTGGTCACTTCAGCAATGAAGAGTGATCCGGTCGCTCGTAGGCGCAGCTTCTTCTTTGATCTGCCGGATGGGAAAGGTGCAGCCAGGTCTGAAGTTTCTATTGTTTCCCTTTGTCAGACAGAACCGGTTCTGCAGAAACTGTTGAAGAGTACGCAGAGTCAAGATCAAGCTCTGGCTGATAGGATTGTCAAAATGGCCGCTGTCTTGGCTCAGACTACTGCCAATCATGGTCCTTATCAAACAACTTCGATAGCTAAGTAGGGACATGTTTTACTGTAATTCGTACGAGCTGCCTCTGAGAATGCTGCCGTTGGCATAACAAACTTTTATTAGCCCATTGGGTGTTACGTTTAGTTCCGTGATCTGTGTTTCTTTGAATTCATATATGGAATCTTTATCCGGGTGGTCCCAGCCGACAAGCCATTTCCCTTGCTCGTCGCGCAGGTAGATTGCACACATCGCTTGTTGAAGCTGCCAACGCATCTCAAATAGCTTGTCCACATGACCATATTCGTCGTGATGGAACAAGCGAACACAGTCATCGGGGTACTTAATGGCCGTTACCTGTCCGTTTTGTGCTACGTATACTTTGTTGTGATCTGCTGAATGAATCATAGTAAGTGTCCTCCACATCCTCTTCCCTCATCTATGCGAAAGAGGCAGGTTTTGGACAGATGCGCTAGATCTAATAAGAAGCTACGCCGCTCTTATTCTGTTTGGTTAACGGTATGTCGACTAGATTGTTGCCTTGGTCTACTCGACCATCAGCATGGACAATTGAATGCACGCGAAAATATTTGGCGCCGCCCTCGGTGTGCAATTGTCCTTGCATTCCAGTGATTCCACTTGTGTTTTGCAAGCACCGGACATTGATTGGATATCCCTCCGGTGCATTGAAGGGAATGGGACTGTTGGAACTGGGATCGAGTCTGACTTCCAGTCCGTTAACATATGCTCGTCCGCCAAGGTACATCGGTTCGCTAGATTCTTGAGCTTTGAGGCCGAAAGTTTGTGCCGATGCATTTAGATCATTGACTGCCGCATTGAATTTAAAAACGTGAGAGTCATTTGGTTGTTGGCTCTCTTGCTTGTGTCCGCTAGCAATGTCTAGTCGTGAATTTGAGCCCATTTTGTGCATAATGGCATTCACCAGGTCGGGATTGCTTTGGATAGCGTTCTCGATGGGAGCCCAGTGCTGTGGATCTACGTACTTGTCCGGAGAAAAGTTGAACTGCCCATTCTTTTGGGTGAATTTGAGATGCACTCCCTCTGGAATTAAATTCGCCAGCTTGCTGTCGATAATCTGAGAGTCAGCGTCTTTCGGCTTGACCGCATCGGCTGCTGGTTTAGCTGCGCTATCTAATTTAGGCTCCAGCTTCTGCATTGCCGGATGCTCGGTTGGTTGCGCTGGATGCTCTTGTGGTTTTTGACTTTCGGCTCCGCCGACGGAGAAGGATGCCTTTTGACCGTTAGCCGTTAGTTTATTTATATTGTTCCAAAAATTCTCGTTGCAATGCAATTGTACGTTGTCATAAAAAGCGTTGAAGGAGGTTGTGTCACCGCCTTTGATATCGATGTACGGACCGCCATTTTTTTGACTAACGGTAACGGTGTACTTATGGTGATCACCCTTAGGTAATAAATGGTTCAATTCGTTTTGCAAGGCTGCTTGAGGAGATAGCTCGCGTGTTTTGTGCGATGCGGCATCCGGGTAAGAACTTTGATTCTCCTGCCCTCGGATTATATTAAGGCTTTCTTGGCCGTTCTTGTGCGTGTAGGGACTATTGGCGTCCCCCACGCGAGTGGCAGCCGATTCTGCTGGGCGAGACACGTTCTTGTCGCCATCGCCAAAATTGCCCGGTCCGGCCATAAAATTAAACACTCCTGGGTTTGCCTAGGTATTATTTACCCAAAGAGTTGTATTTTTGGATAGGGTTTCCTTAAATTCCTGCCCCATGCAAGAAGACATCTACTGCTTCCATTGAGGAAATTGATTCTTCGCTGGGCGTTTGTACCTGGCTGGCTGTGACGGCCAATGGGCTTTTGCCGCTGTCTTTTAGGATTTGCTTTACCTGTGCTTCCAGGGCGAGAATGTGGTCTTTGAGAGTCTTAATAGCTTCTGCTTCAATGTCTGGCATGTCATCCGGTACACGCTGTCCATCGCGCGAGACGATTCTTCCCGGTACGCCTACTACAACTGAATTTGCCGGCACGTCTTTCAAGACGATGGAAGCAGAGGCTACTTGCGAATTATCGCCAATTTCTAGTGGTCCAAGCACTTGCGCTCCACTGCCTACGACTACACCTTTGCCTAGTGTAGGATGACGTTTTGTGCCTCTGCTGGCAGCTCCACCACGAGCGGCAGCTCGTGCACCCAGGGTAACGTTTTGGTAAATGATTACATCGTCACCAACATCAGCTGTTTCGCCAATTACAACGCCCATGCCGTGATCGATAAAAACGCGCCTGCCCAAGCACGCGCCGGGATGAATTTCAATGCCGGTGAAACTGCGTACTATCTGTGAGCTTAAGCGTGCTAAGAGCTTGCTGCCGGGAATTTTGCTGTTCCACATGGCGTGGTTTAGCCTGTGGATAGCTACTGCATGGAAGCCCGAGTAACAAAGCAAGACTTCCAACCAGTTGCGAGCAGCCGGATCTTTTTGCTGAATGTTTTCTATGTCTTCTTTGATTGACACGTGTTCACGCTTTGGCTAGTTCAGCCGCTGGTTCAGCCCACAAGGCTGTGGATAAGTAACGTTCGCCTGTGGATGGCATTATCGCTACTATCAATTTGCCTTTGTTCTCCGGACGCTTGGCTAGCTGCAACGCTGCACAAATGGCCGCGCCGGAACTAATACCGCAGAAAATCCCTTCTTGCTTGGCTAGTTTGCGACCGTATGCAAATGCTTCATCATTGGTCACCTTAATCACTTCATCAATTAAGGAGATGTCCAGAATGGATGGTATGAAGCCGGCGCCAATTCCCTGGATCTTGTGTGGTGACGGCTTTAGTTCTTCATGAGCCATCGTTTGACTGATCACTGGACTATCGACAGGTTCGACGGCAACGCACTTAACTGAGGGCTTGCGCGATTTCAACACTTGACCGACACCAGTCATGGTGCCGCCTGTACCCACTCCGGCTACAAAGATATCTATCTTGCCTTCTGTGTCTCGCCAAATTTCTTCAGCTGTGGTTTCTCTATGAATTTTGGGGTTGGCCGGGTTGTTGAATTGTTGCGGCATATAGGCATTGCGCGTCTGCCCAAGCACTTCTTCGGCTTTGGCAATGGCTGCTTTCATGCCCATAATTCCTGGTGTCAGTACAAGCTCGGCGCCGAGTGCTGCCAGCAGTTTACGCCTTTCCATGGACATGGTGTCGGGCATTGTAAGAATGAGTTTGTAGCCTCTGGCTGCTGCAACAAAAGCGAGAGCGATTCCGGTGTTGCCGGATGTTGGTTCGACAATTGTAGTTTCGCCGGCTTTGATAAGACCTTGCTTCTCAGCTTCATTGATCATAGAAACACCAATGCGGTCCTTCACTGAACCCAATGGATTCAAGGATTCCAGCTTGACTGCAACGGTTGCTTCTAGTCCCTCTGTTAAGTGGTTGAGTTTAACCAGTGGTGTGTTGCCTATTAAGTGAGTGATGTCTTTTCCTATGTTCATTATTTTTTCCTTGGAGCACTGTGGCTTTCTTCTACAACGACGAATTGATTCATAGTCGGGATTGGTGGAAAGTAACAGTGAATTGATGCATGTCTATCGCCGTGATCTTTGCATGTGTTAGCAATTACTTGATGAACATCCTCTTTTTCGAGGATTAGTACTTCACCGGGTTTTTGTACTTTCATAAACGTGTGACGAACTTTGTCATCGCCCAGGCGTTCAAAAAACTTGTTGCTGATTGATCCCTGATATGGGACGACCATTCCCCAGGAACCGCCATGATCATGGGGAGGGCTTTCCTGATTGCCTTGAAAACAAGTAACTACAACTTCGACGTTTTCCGAGCAGTAAACCTGCTTGCGAGTGTAACCGGTCTCAGACCAGCACAAATGCTCATCAAGGCATAGCTTTTCTTCGACAAAGTTAGACATGTATTTAGCTAACTCGTCACGGGATGACTTGCCTGCGGCAACTGCCTCGGCTAGCTCAATAACTCTAGAAAGGGACATTTAGTAAGACCTCTGGACGTGAGATTAATTGGGGAGGGTGAATTAATGATAGAGCATAAGCTGGCAGCCTTTTCTGAATTACTGCCAAGGTTAATTGTGCTCGCTTTTTAGCTGAAAACTACCCATAATATTGACATCTTAGTAAATTCCTCTGGTCCTGGCGATAGTTGGTGCTTGGAAATTAGTCTGTAAATTGCCGGATTTGTCTAGAAGTAAGTGCCCGAGGCACTCCCGATGCACTTCAGATGGTTTCTAAATCCACGCCAGAGGGAAAAATAGGTTACAGGTAGGTCTTACTAACATCATGACCGGCGATAACAGCAAGGAAAGCCCGAAGGGCTCAGACGAAGGTCTTGAGCGGCGGAAGCTTGCGGGAAAGGTGGCGTCGGACAAGTCCGAGGCAATTTCCCAGCCGGATGCCAATGCCAAAGAACAGGCAGAGGCAAGCAAAATACTTTCCGAAGCAGCTAACAAAAACCCTCAGGAACCGGAGTCGAAGCCGATGCCGGAGCTGGTTGCCATGCAGGGGGTTTTAGACACGTCTGTTGGTACTGCTGAGCCAGTCGGCGACAAACTTGCCGGAAATGACACGACTGCTGCCGGTGATGGACCCAGACCAATCAAGACACCGGATGACATGTACGAACGCATGTTCGACAGCAACCGTAGTCAGGAATCAAAAGACACCTGGCAGGACGAAGGGAAAACCAAGTTTACTATTGGCGCCCAATTCTGGAAGGAAGTGCCGGCGAAAGAACAGTCCTTAGAAGCAAAAACAAGCAAGATAGCCCCTGTCGACAGCAAGACTGCAGAAGATGCAAAAGCAAAAATGGCAGCAGCCGATTCAAGCGTCAAAGACGCGATAATCATTAGCGATATGACTAATGCTCATGTGCCATTGAACACGGAGAAAGTCGTCTTACATGTAAGCGCCAGAGAGTCCGTCTACAAAGAACCTGTTGCAAAAGAAAGTCTGCCGCACACTATTGCTAAGAAAGAGAAAGAAACACTGCCTAAGATTGCCCAGGTTAAAGAGGGTAAGGATAAAGCAACGCAAGAGGTCGCCCAGAGTCCAGCAAGAGATGTTGGGAAGCGTGCCAGTGACGTAACGGCGCCAATTGCTAAAGTCAATGACACCAGGGCACCAGTATCTGAATTGAATTTGGCGACGGACAATTCTTCCGGCTCCGGTAGGGCGATAGATAAATCCGGCAATACGATTGGCTATTGGTATGGAAATGGTCAAAAGCTGGTTATGTCCCTTTCCGTGGAAGTGAGCCTAAAGAGCAATACGCCTGCTGATGCGACTGACAAATCGAAGCCGGCGGCGAAAGGACCACAAATTGCTTCTACTGCGACAACGCCTACAAGCACTGGAAAACCTTCAAGTGTAAAGGAAAGTTTTGCACCACCTGATACAACAAATATTTCCACAAGAGAAGTAACTACGGCTCAGCCAAGTGATACCAGACAAATTCCAGCTGCGGCACAGACTGGGACACAGCAATCAAATGAGATAGCTGCTAAGCCTAATGCTGATGTCCACAATAGACCTGTTGATATTAAACAGACAACAGAAAAGGTAATTAAGCAAGATGTAGCCGAGCAACCGACTAGAATGGTTGCTGATGCCCATATTGATAAAGCTGGCGAAAATATCAGAAAAGCAATCGCGCCGGTGCAAGAGCACGCTGACACCAAGCATCCACTTGGTACGGTATTGACTCAAAAGGCAAGTGCCGTACAACGAGATGTGCATGATGTGCTCTCCAGTAAGGGTGCCAAGCAAGAAAAAGCCGTAACTGCACTTGAAAGCAGTGTCAAGGACTACAACAAATTTCTGGAGTCCAATAAGGCAACTGCACAGGTGGCGGACAAGCTAAAAGTCTCCACGGCCGATGTGGATGTTCTCAGGTCGGCAGTTAATGCTGGGCGTTTGGAGAGCCCCCAGAACAATGAAATACAACAAAGTAAGCTGGCATCAAGTATAGATGGGTTGTATGCATTGCGCGACCAGGCACATGCAAATTTGCTGAAGACAATTGATCTTATTGAACAATCTAAAGATCAAAACTTGATTTCTAGATTGTTCCAAACTGCCATGATGTTAAGTTTTGCTACCAACAGAGATCTATCAACTGCAGCATATGCAGATATTTCTGCTGCAACACTCAGTCGTGCTATCTCTGACTCATCGTCGACAATTAGCCATCCAGCCGTTAGCGACATTGCAGCCAAAATGGACTTTGCTCCTGACCGCGATACCTTTACTGTTAGTCAGGAGAGTCGTTCTGGAGCAACACCGATAAATGTCTCACAGGCAAATGCGCAGGCTCAAACTACAGACGGTCAGGCAGTGAGATTGGACAATGCTGTTGACCCTGTATTTGGAGCATTGGCGTTAAATGCCGGGACATATCAATCATACGAAACATTAACCAGGATGATTGAAGAAAGAGCGGAGACCCAACGCCTCTATCAAGAATTGCCTGACTGGATGAAGGAAAAGGGCTTTAGAATTGCCCTTTCACCAGGCACACCGCCACCTGCCGAATCAACTAACAAGCCGGTAGTTGCTTTTGTGCAACGTATTCGTGGAGTCGCTGCCGGAGATGCCAGAATTGTTGCTCCGACATTCAAGCCATTATCCACATTGGGAGATAGGCATACTTTGACCGGACAGCTACAGGGTATACCGAGAGTCTTGGGTGGCTTTGATGCGGTTTCGCTGGCACAGTACAACCACTTGATGCAGCTTTTGCAAACGGCTGACGACAAGTCTGCTGCGAAAGCCGCTAAGACACAGGGCGTGGCTGTGGCAACCCAACCGGACAACTTATTGAAGCTCTATCCATTTCTCGGACCGGGTAACCAGAGACACCAATCGGCTCTATTTGCCAAACCAGACTCCAGAGTGGATTTTGGACCATCCTATAGCCAGGCGTCCGGCCCTGCCGCCACGGTAGCAGTTGTAGCCAGCGCGACCGGGCAAGAACCGCCTGCTGCTAAAAACACGCTTGCCGCCAACCAGGACGAAGAGACTTAATTTAAATAATGCCCGAAACGGGCGCCCTTTTCGTAATCTTCCCACTGACAACTGTCTAGCCTGAGCCTATTCTGCATAGGTTCGGTTGGATAGCACCGACACAGATTAAGTGGTGGAGCAATGACTTCGCAAAATGAGAAAAGGACTCTTCAGGGGTGGGTACAGCATGATGTATCCAATTCTTTCTCTAATGCAATAGAACAAGAAATTGTTGATCCACTCAAGAATTTTGCTCATGATGTCGAATGGCTAGCCAGCGGTGGTAAGAGCAAGCCTTTAACTCAATCCACTGAAAAGAAGAAAGAAGCTCCTACGGACTTCGTCGGTACTGCCACAGATTTTGGTGCCCATGGAACTGTTAGTGCCCTTACTTATACCGTTGCCGGTTACTTAACCCAAGCCGCCGGCCGTAGATTCGGTACTGCCTGTAAATTTGGCAGCACGGCAATGAAGGTTTTGGACAATCGCTTCACCGGTCAGGTTATAGGTGCAGGCATACACGATTTTTATTTGAATGCTCAGGACATGCAAGGTCGTGTTGCCAATGCTGTTGGCGGTGCCACAACGATGGCGGTTTACGATGGCACGAACCACTTTCTCCCGGGCAAATATAGATTCACTAAAGCCGCCGCGCAACCATTTATTGGTGCGGCAAGCGCGGTAAGCGGCTACTATGCGACAACGACCGTTGATGGTCGCACGGTCAAGCAAGAAGATTTGTTTCGCGCTGGCGGTGAAGGTGCCGCATTTGGAACCATATTCCCAATTGTGACTTGGGGACTAGGTAAATTCGGCAGTCGTTTCCAGGGAAGAAGAGCGGGGACTCCTGCGGAAGGCGGCTCGCATTCTGCAACGGAAGCTGGACATAATGCAAAAGGTGAGGGGACCAGATCTGCTGAAGGGCAGCACACCGCCCCTGAAAATACCAAGGCACAAATCTATAAAGGACAAGTGCTCCCAGGCAAAATTGAAAAAAACACGTTGTCTTTTGAAGGTGAAATTCGGAAGTCCAATGAGACCTCGCTAAAAGTTGGAGAAAAACAGTCTTTCTCTATTGAGCGGACGATCAACGGTAATGAGTCTCTCTCGACAAAGATAGAAAACCTGGCTAAGAGCCAGCGCAAATCCGTCAGCGGTTTAGAATTTGAAGGTAAGAGTTCGGAGCCTAAAGCCAAGAACTCTGAAGCCAAAGAAGGCAAAGGAAAGGAAACTGAGCTTAAGAAGACCGAAGCCAAAGAAGTCGAAGGAAAGGAAACTGAGCTTAAGAAGACCGAAGCCAAAGAAGGCAAAGGAAAGGAAACTGAGCTTAAGAAGACCGAAGCCAAAGAAGTCGAAGTAAAGGAAACTGAGCTTAAGAAGACCGAAGCCAAAGAAGTTGAAGTAAAAGAAACAGAGACTAAGAAGACCGAAGCTAAAGAAGTCGAAGTAAAGGAAACTGAGCTTAAGAAGACTGAAGCCAAAGAAGTCGAAGATAAACGTGTTGAGTTTGAGCAGTCTAGAGACACGAAACTAGAAGACGTAGCCACGGTCGCGCAGGCTGAGACAAGTGCGGCTAGTGAACCTGTAGCAACCAACTCTAATGGTGTAGTTCCGCCACAAAACCTTGCGGATTCGAGCAATGCTGCAATTCATGCCAGTAATTCGTCCTACAAAACAACTTCTGCAGGTGATGTTTCCAGTCCGTTAAGTGCCGAGAAGGTTGCAGAATTTGAATCCAGATTTGGAGTGACATCAGAACCAAAGACCGCTGACAAATTCCTATCTAAGTATGGTACGCAGCCGCTAAATGTCGGAGTGACTGGACGGTTCATTAGTTATGCAATGCCATTAAATAAAGCTGGTGGCAGTATCGTCGCTGCTCACTCTGCCGCACAAAATACGGCAGACGGACAAGATCGTATTTTTGATTGGAGTGAAGTTGATCTATTTTCATTCTTGCAGTCGCCCGAAGAAGTTAGAGAGCAGGAAAAGTTTCACCGGCAGCTTCCTGATTGGATGTACGACTTAGGATTTCGTGCCGGACTATATTCACCGCCCAACTTGACGGCAGGGGCTTTGATGTCTCCTGTCTATCAGGGAGCCAGAAGAGTTAGATTTGCGCCAAGTGATCAGGCAACAACCAAGTTTACGAGAATTGTAGCTCCGTCGTTTTCGCAGGCCCTAAAGGCCGCTGAGAGAGGACATGGTCTGAGAGGTCCAAGCCATGGCGTGTCAGGTGTTCTGGGTGGATTCGATGCCGTTACGGTTGATCAATACCAAGAAATCATCGGTAAGGTCCCTGCATTGTATGGCGGGTCAAATCGTTGGCCGGCAGCTAATGATGACCTGAGCCGAGAAGTTATGTTTAGACGTTATCCATTCCTGACACAGGACGGTCGTCGTCAATCTGCTCTGTCATATTCGGTTGAGAATTCAGAGAATGCTGGTGTGGGAATGTTGGGGAGTGGTGGCAGTATGAGTGATCCGACAAGTCCGGATCCAAGTGTCTTGAGTGCTGCAGCGTCGCAAGCGACAATCCCGGCTGCGAAGCAGTAGACTCTGCGAGCCTAACACAAGACGAACGCAGATCCGTGGCGGAAGATCTCTCCACTCGCCTTTGGCTCGGTCGAGATGACAAAGAAAAAAGGGTCAGGATGACAAAAGGGGTTTACGCGACGAATTGCTTCAAGACCAAGCAGGTGTTGTGACCGCCGAAGCCGAGGGCTTCTACCATTGCTGTCTTGATCGATACTTCTCTTTTAACGTTTGGTACGTAATCGAGATCGCATTTTGGATCCGGATTGTTGTAGTTAATTGTTGGGTGGACCATTTGACTTCCAATAGACATTGCCGTGACGGCAGCACCTAAAGCACCAGAGGCGCCCAGCATGTGTCCGGTCATGGACTTTGTGCTGGAGATGGGGACTTTGTAGGCATGATCACCAAAGACTGATTTGATGGCAATTGTCTCGCGCTCATCGTTCAATGCTGTTGAAGTGCCGTGCGCATTGATGTAATTAATTGATGACGGGCTGATTTCAGCTTCGCGCAATGCTTCTTTCATGGCTCGCGCAATGCCGGCTCCTTTCTCATCCGGAGCAACGATGTGTGTGGCATCGCAGCTGGCACCGCCGCCAACTATCTCGGCGAAAATTGGTGCGTTACGCCTTAGAGCATGATTGAGTTCTTCAAGAATGAGGATGACTGCGCCTTCGCCCATGACGAAGCCGTCGCGATCAGCCGTGAATGGGCGGCTGGCACCTTGCGGATCGTCGTTACGCTTGGACAAGGCCATCATCTTGCTGAAGCAAGCTATGGCGAACGGATTGATTGAAGCTTCCGTTCCGCCCGATATCATAACGTCGGCGCGATTGTTCTTGATGTACATAAAGGCATCGAATAATGCATCCAGTCCGCTGGCACAAGCTGTAGCGTCGCTTTTAGCGCGGCCTTTGGCACCATACTCAATGGCTACCTGTCCTGATGGAGCATTCGGCATGAGTTTGATAATTGAGCGCAGGCTTATGCTGCGCGGACCATCTGCCATCAGGCGCATTTGTTCAAATGTTGTTGTGATAAGTCCGCCAACGCCTGTGCCGATGAAGGTGCCAACGCGTTCTGGATCAGCTTCTTTGCGGATATCCAGAAGAGAATCTTCCATGGCTAGTTTGGAGGCAACCATAGCAAAAAGAGTGACGCGGTCCATCTCTTTGAGCATGGAACCCCATTTGCGTCTGTCAGGGTAAAAGTTGGTGATATCGAAGTCTTTTACTTCGCAGCCAATCTTGACATCGAGTCGTTCTACATCCGGATCGAAAAGACTTATGCGTCCAGCGCCGCTTTCTCCGGCAAGTAGGTTTTTCCAATTGTCTTCCTTGCCTATTCCTAGGGGGCTGACCATACCTATGCCTGAAATTACAACTCGTCTATTAGTGCTCATTAATAACCTATTTTTACGAACCATTGGCAATTCTACTCGCATAAGGCCGATGCTCGCTAGATTTATACTTTCCTTTTGGCAATTATTTAGGTTCTATATATGCTTTGGGTTCTATTTCGGAGATCCAGGACGTAATCAGGGACTGGAAGGTTGTCAATTGGCTAAGCGGAATTTATTTGCGGAGTGCTCTGACAAGGTGATCTAATTAGCGCAGGTTACGTTGCACAAGTGAATCAGTCCTGAATTGCGCAGCCTTGTTAGGAGGGCGTTATGGGAGTCTTTGTAGGTATAGCAGTTTTATTGTTTGCTACAGCTCTGACGGTTTTCGTCAATGATCACACTACAATTGGCAG
>SBAT01000268.1 GCA_005240105.1 Chloroflexota bacterium | reverse complement strand
TGCGCCGGTACAAATGATAAGTGTGTCGGTGTGAATTTCTTCCCCACTGGTCTTAATGACATAAGGGCTCTTAGTCAAGTCAACACTTTCAGCATTATCGAAAATAAACTGCGTGCCAAAGCGCTCAGCTTGCTTGTGCATTAATTCCATCAGGTCCGGTCCAAGGATGCCGTCCGGAAATCCTGGGAAATTTTCAACGTCAGTAGTAATGGTCAGCTGCCCGCCGGCCTGTAAACCCTGAATGACCAGAGGCTCCAAATCTGCCCGAGCTGCATAGATTGCTGCAGTCAGCCCGGCTGATCCGGATCCTAAAATCGTTAATTTCTTACGAATGGCCATCAAATTTCCCGTTATCTTCTCAATATATCGACTAAAAAGCGCTTGATGTCCCCAGACATCAACAGCCTCAATTGTATGGGCGTGAGAGGCACATTTAGGTCAAATTGAGAATTACTTAAATAAGTGGCGATAGGACGGCAGGGCGTAAGCCGTAGGGTAGCTGTTTACGGCTTTTGGCAAATAGTTTCATATTCGCCTCATTGTGCTTCTTGATAGCTTGGCGGGCAGTTTCTTCATCAGGCAAGTCCCCAATAAGCTCACCAATTCTGGTCAAATCGTTGAACCTGCCTAAATCTTGCTGAGTCTTGTAAAGTCCGATGCTGGTCAAACCAAAGAATTCCGCCAGGAAAAATCGCCATGCCTTAATCCCCAGCCTGAGTTGATGCAGCTCAGGTGGCGTCTTAGCAGACCTTTCCATATCTAATACGGCCTTTTCTTGCTCAACCAGATATCTTTCCAGATGCTGATAGGCTGTTTCTTGACCATAGCTGCTCTCAAAGAGCTGCCGGCTTAGCTTTCGGGCCCGTCTGTTTAAGCATTTGTCGAACTCTTTGACTAATTGATCAACATCTAATGCCTGGACATACTTCTTGGCTGCCTTACTAAGAGAGTTTTGTTCAATCACCCACTTGTCAAGCACTTTCTGGCTAACACCAACCTTGGCCCCCAGTTCAAGGTTTACATCAACATCCCTGACGGCTCCTAACACCTTTAGTAGCTTTTGTAGTTTTTTGTCGACCTTTTTTGCGCACTTCTTGCTTTCAAATCCGTCTCGCTTCAAAATCCCCCACACAGAATTCCAACGCCGGAGAGCAATACGCGCATCGTGAACGCGTTTTGGGGAAAATTTCTGTGAAAGCTTAAACAGCTCTCTCTCCAAACTTTCCCAAACGGTAAATGCCGTGTCTCTTTCAAAGACAACCCAAGTCATTGCCGCTAAATGCGGCGGGGTATTGGGTTCATAGGGCGCGCCAAGACTTGCTTCCAACACCGTTACCGAGGAGCCATCCGACCTCGACTTCATCTGACACATCCTTAGTTTGCACTCTCTCTACCATCAAATCATTTGCGTGAACGGACATGGCGATCCTGAGAATCAATTACTTAATATTGCGCAACAGCTGTGCGCGATGAAGCAAAACCGATTTAAGTGGGCTGTATCTGGGTACTCATTTGATGTGTAACTTCGGAGTTAAAAATGTCCCGCGTTTCAATTGCCATAAGCTTATTCATTCTTTTCAACGGCATTCTTATTAACGGAGTTCCCGCAACACTAGCGCAAGCTCCTGCCAGCGCACCAGCCAGTCCACCGGCAGAAGTAAAACCGGTAGCCGAGAAGACACTTTCCTTTGAAGACCATATGTCGGCAGCCGCCGACCTTGCCAAAAAGGAAAAGTTCGAAGAAGCAGTCAAAGAATTTGAGGCGGCTCTTGCCCTTGACCCAAATAATGTCGTTGTCGAAAACTGGTTAGGTTATTGCCATCAGCAGCTAGGCTTTAATTTCCAAAGACAAGACAAGCAAGACCAAGCTGTCTCCGAGTTCGAGAAAGCTATTCATAATTTCGAAAGAGCAGTTGAACTAGACCCCGACTATGCTGAAGGTCACAACAACGTAGCTTCCGTCTATCAGCAGCTCAGTCGTTACGACAAGGCAGAAGAAGGATACAAGAAGGCTCTGCAACTAAAACCGGACTTTAAGGAAGCCCGCTTCAATCTTGGCTATGTGCTAGCTCAATTAAAGAAATCAGATGAGGCAATTGCCGAATTTCAAAAGGTAATGGATGCCGATCCAAAATTCGTTGATGTTTATTATCAAATGGGCTGTCTGTATCAAAAGAAGCACGATAACGCCAAAGCAACGGATTTCTACAATAAATGCCTGCAACTAGATCCAAAACACGTAGCTGCAATAACCAAATTAGGTGTCATTGACTTACAGGCAGGCAACAAGGACAAAGCCTTTACCCAATTCAACCAAGCACTTACTATCGATCCCAACTTCTACGAAGCACATATCAGCCAAGGAACCATTTACTTAGACAACAATGACACCGCTAAAGCTCTGGAAAAGTTAGCCAAAGCATTAGAGATCAATCCCTATGACGATCAAGTCCACTTCCAATTAGGTCGACTATTTTTTCGTCAGCAAAGATTTAAGGACGCCATTGATCAACTCAATCAAGCCATTTATCTCAACCCTGAAAACACCGACGCCAAGCAAGAGCTAGAAAAAGTTGTTGAGGCCAAGAAGAAAGTTTGAAGCATGCGAATGTTCAAGAGTGTCCGTCAACGACGGAGTCCGTCATGAATGTCTTGCAGTCGAGCACTATTACTGAAGCTTGGATCAATTTCGCTTATAAATACCTGAGAAAGACGTTCGTGAATCTGATCTAATTGCGTCACAGTCGGGCATGGTCCAGTGTCAAGAAGCCACCCACGTAGCCATTGACAAAAACTAAGACCAAAACAATCATCAGGATACCTATTCTGGTAAGCTTCGCTAGTATCAGCAAGAACCAAGGACAAATGCTCTCTCATTTCTTTCATTGTATTTTCGGAAGTGAGAGACGGGCTCTTAGACCTTACCAATTCAAAAGCACCCATAAGCCAAAAACAGTAATCCCGTGGTGACATTTATTGCTCCTCACATTCTTTCGTAGCCACATGTTCAAACAACTCATCCAGTCTTCGCTGAATTTTTACGGTTCTAGCAACTGAAAGATCATCTTCTGACTCTTTGATATAGTCATTAAGCCAGTTGCAAAAATCATTGCCATAGGCTGGAATACAAACTTTATCCGGATTGTATTTAGCCACCGGCAACATTGCCAAATGCCTGCGAATGATTTTGAGTTGCTGAGCCGTAAGGGCAGCAGACTGCTCATGTTGGGGAATCTCAAAGTACCCTTTGAGCCAATAAATGAAGTCTCTAGGCGTCATAACACTTTTCCTAACAACTGATCACATCGGCAATTCGACTGCAAAAACACACCTAGCATCTCATCCTTGTGCCCACTTTCTTTGCAACAATCTCCGTTTGATTTCCATCTGTACTTTTCAAATAGAGAATGTGGTCAGTGCCTCCTCCAATGGTTGCGTGGATATCCACATTACGCTCATATTCAAAATATTTATCCGTAATTCCTGCTACTTTCAATGCAGTGTTTAAATCATTTACAAATGCCTGTGCTTGGTCTGGATCACTCGGAATATTCGCACCCAATGCATAAAGATCACCATTATTTAGCTCTGGAACCCCATCCGGCATTTTGGCCAATGACAAGAGAGCGTCCACCGTCACATCTTTTCCTCTACTATCAATATCCTGCCTAGAAATGGTTTTACTAGAACCATCACCTTTGGCTAACTCGTCAAAATTCTTCAACGCGTAGGCAATTGCGGCCGCCTCTTCCGGATCATCAGTCTTTATCTTCTTCAATTCAGCTTTTGTAAGCTTGCCGTCATCATTTTTGTCACCCGACCCAAACAGATGTGACAGCTCTTTGAGTTCCTTAGCTTCCTGTATAAGTTTTTCGACCGGTTCGGGAAGAGCGGTACCCGTAGATTCCACTCGTTCTTGCGCTCTATCATTGGGTCTAATACGACTTTCCATGACATAGTCCTCCTGATTGTACTCGGTTCGCTTAATTTCGGGCTTCCGATCTGGTATATCCCAAGCACCGCAAAATTCGACGTTCTCGCAAAACGCCATTTTGGAGATTGCTGGAAAGAAGACTTAACTGTTGGCGGTTAGGATCATCTGCACTGCGGCTGCTAGTTACCGTTTAAGCAACTCGTCAAAAGCGTTTTTCGAACGTTTTAAGAGCAAATCCTTGCCGCCGCGTGAATAGACGGCATGAGCACGTTCAATAACACTGGGCATTTTGATTTGTTTGAATGCAGGCAATCTATATGGTCTACGGCAGAATTCCTTCAGTGGTTGGACTGCCTTGTCCCAGACAAAATTTTGGGCTAGGTTTTTGGCACCTTGGCTGTATTTTTCCCTCAAGCTGGCGTCAGTCATAAGGGATTCAATTGCCTTTTGCCAGGCTTGAGCGTCCTTGTATGGCAATGCAATGCCGGCTGATTTCTCGGAGATCAAGTCAGCTAACTGATCGCCGCCTGTGGTCAGTATAGGCAAGCCAGCCCAAAGGTAATCGAGGATTCTTGTTCTAAACGAGAATCTCGTTTCCGGCAAATCGAAATGGGCGGAGACTGCAACATCTGCGTCGAGCAAATAATTGACACGTTCAGCGTACGAGATCCAGGATTCGCCGAAGAAGACATGCTTATCGAGGACACCTAAATCAGCAGCTAATTTCTTGGCTTCAGTGACAATGGGCATTTGAGCCACTTGTGGGTTTGGCGATTTGATACCCATGAAATAGAGCTTCAAGTTCTTTTTCGTCTTTGATAATTCTGCAACAGCTTGAATTACTGTTAGCGGATCAAACCATTGCCAGATGCCACCGCCCCAGACTAGAACAAAGTCGTTTTCTTCAATACCTGGAACATGTCCCTTAATGCCGGAACCTGTTTTCTTTGCCGGCGATGCAGGCAATCCAAATGGAACGACATCGATTAACTTGCGGAAGCTACCATCAACTTTGTACATTTCCGGAGTCATGCGTCCAAGTTCGCAGAAGCGTCCAAGCCAATAGTCTCTTTGACGTTCTGACGCGCACAGACAAAAATCTGCTCTCAACATGTGTTTTTTCAACACTTGATGCATGAGTCTGTAACTCGATGAGGCAGTTACCGGATCATTTGCGTACTCTGCAAGAATGGACAACAAATACGGATCATAAAGATCAACAACTATCGGCTTATCCAAGTCTGCCAAATGCGGATATGACTTCAGCACATTGGCTTGCACAAAAATGACATCGGCATCTTGGGCTATCTTGTAAAGCTTGCCTTTACCGATACCGGCAAGAAGTTCCAGGCTCCTTCCATTGTGCTCAATGCGCTCTAAGTCTGTTGGTCTAGGTGAAAATAGGATTACATCAAATTCATCTGCCAACTGCTTGCCCAGCTCGACTGCCCGAATGGCCGGTCCGGCCATCTGTTTGGCGATGGGCTCAAGGGTAATAATGAGGATTTTGCGTCGGACAGTCATATCCATGCGCCCTAAAAGAGCTATACAACTGGCTCATTATATCCTGATAACACCTGATCTTCGTCGGTTATAATTAGTGACTCATAAGTGTGATTGAGGCTTAATGGCTGTCCCAGATCTTGTCAGCATTGTCATACCAAATTGGAACGGTAAGAGATTTCTTACCGGCTGTCTTGACTCGCTGGCTAAGCAAACCTACAAACTCCTAGAAGTCATAGTCGTCGACAATGGTTCAGAAGACGGTTCTGTAGAATTCCTCACGCAAAATTATCCGGATGTAAAAATCGCCCGCTTTGAAGTTAATACCGGTTTCAGCAAAGCTGTAAATAGGGGCATTTTAGAATCCGAAGGCGAATTTGTTGTACTGATGAACAACGACACAACCTGCAAAGAAACCTGGATATCCGAACTTGTAAAGGCAATCAAACAACATCCCGAAGCCGGCTCTGCCGGTTGCAAGATGTTGGCATACGATGATCATCGCATTCTTGATGGAGCCGGTGACGGTTACAGACGCGGTGGCTTGCCTGGGCGTATTGGTCACCGGGAAGCAGACAACGGACAGTTTGATACCGCTCGCTATATTTTAGGTGCTTGTGGAGGTGCCGCACTTTATCGCCGGACTTTGTTCGATGACATCGGACTCTTTGATGAAGACTACTTTGCTTACTTAGAAGATGTCGATATGGGCTTGAGAGCGCAGAGCGCCGGTTACAAATGCATCTACGTGCCATCGGCAATAATCTATCACTTGGGTTGCGGCACAACAGGCAGCGGCTATTCGCCATTGGTAGTAAAACTTTCTGCCCGCAACAACTGGAACACGATTGTCAAAAATATTCCAGGCAAATTGCTCTGGAAATTCATGCCGCAAATTCTCTATTGGCAGACTTATTACTTGGCAGTGGTCACAGTCCGCGGTGGACAAGTTCTGCCATATTTCCTCGGTAGCTTGCAGTCATTGATGCTTTTGCCGAAGATGCTCAAGAAGCGTCAAGAGATAAAAGCAAAGCGTCGAGTCCCTGTCCAATACCTCGAACAAATGATCATCCAATCAGAACATGATCTCAAAGAGTCACGTGCACGGCTAATTCAGCAAGAAGCAAAGCTGGCACATTCAAGATAAGAAAGGAAAACAATGACCGTTACGACAGAAATTATCACAGCTGAACTAGCAAAATTCGTCGATAGCATCCGTCCCACCTTCGAATCATCTCTAAAAGAACTTGTGGATATCCCCAGTGTCAGTATGGATCCGGACCACAAGAAAGATATTGAAAAAGCAGCTCTTGCTGCAGCTACATTTCTCAAGTCAATTGGCGCCAATGCTGAAGTCATTGCTACAGATGGCTATCCCGTTGTGTACGGAGAAATCATTGCCGGTAAGCAATTTCCAACTGTTGCAATCTACAACCATATTGATGTGCAGCCGGCTGATGCCAGTGAATGGCTCAAGCCACCATTTGATATGCAAATCGACAACGGTACTTATCGTGGTCGTGGAACAACCGATGACAAAGGTCCGGCACTTAGTGCCATGTATGCCGCTAAGTTTGCCAAAGAACAAAACATTCCAATCAACATCAAGTTCATCTGGGAGCTGGAAGAAGAAATTGGCAGCCCCTCTTTTGAGAAGTTCTTGAAGGACAACAAAGAGAAACTCAAAACAGATTCTATTTTGATCTCCGACACCATCTGGATTTCCCGTGAGCGCCCAGCCATTTCCTACGGCTTAAGAGGCTTGCAAGGTGTAGTTGTTCGTCTTAAGACAGGCAAGAAAGACGTTCACTCAGGACTAACCGGCGGTCTTGCCCGCAACCCAATTGGTGAATTGGCTAAACTCATAAGTGAATGCTACGACGCTGCAACAGGCGAAGTGAAAATTCCGGGCTTTTACGATGATGTGCAACGCGCATCAGGGACTGAATCGGAAAACTTTGTCAATTCCG
>SBAT01000431.1 GCA_005240105.1 Chloroflexota bacterium | reverse complement strand
GTAAAGACTCAGACGGATTCAACACCGGATTTTCTCAACTGGGTTTCACGTTTGAATTTTGGTCTTTTGCAGTATGCTATAGAGCTGCACCGCAAGACTCCTTTCTCTCTCGTGCATGCGCATGACTGGATGGTTGCTGACGCAGCCTGGGTAATGAAGACTGGATTTGGTCTGCCGATTGTTTCAACCATTCATGCTACCGAAGCTGGACGTATGCATGGAATTCACAACGATGTCCAACGTTATATTCACCAGGTAGAATGGCGTTTGACTTTTGAGTCGTGGGATGTGATTGTGAACAGCCAGCATATGCATGCTGAACTCATGCGTTTGTTTGGCTTGCCTGCCGACAAGATTGTTGTAATACCGAACGGCTGCGCGCCTGAAAAGTTCAATCAAAAGTTTGATGTGCAGGCACTGAGATCGCAGTATGCAACTAATTCGGAAAAAGTCGTGCTCTACGTCGGTCGTATGGTGCAGGAAAAGGGTGTGCAGGTACTTCTAGATGCTGCACCACATATTCTTGCCGCTGTGCCCAATTGCAAATTTGTCTTTGTCGGCAGCGGCTATTTCTTGGATGAGTTGAAAGCCAAAGCTGAATACTTGGGTATCGGACATAAGTGTCGTTTCCTTGGTTATGTAAGTGACGAAGATCTGACACGCATTTACAGAATTGCCGACGTTGTATGTATTCCCAGCCTCTATGAACCATTTGGCATTGTGGCCTTGGAAGGCATGGCAGCCGGAGTTCCTGTTGTGAGTACTGACACCGGCGGGTTGACTGATTTCGTAGAGCATATGGTCACCGGCATTACAACTTACACAGGTGACTCTGGGTCACTTGCTTGGGGTGTTACTGAAGCATTGAGCAATGAAAAACTGGCTACTGAATTGAAACGCAATGCCCTGGAGAAGGTTACGCATATCTACAATTGGAAGATTATTGCTAAACGAACGGACGAAGTGTACGAGAAAATTCTTGCGCAAGTAGCGGTTATGGGCGCGGATGCCGTAGCCTCTCGTCCGGAAAAACCGATTATGAAGGCCGCCAAGGCCGTGGTGCCCCCGTCGATGGCTAGGTCGTAAGGAGAACAGTGATGAAGGCAGTAATCATGGCGGGTGGCTCCGGCACCCGTTTGCGACCCTTAACTAGTGACTTGCCTAAGCCAATGGTGCCCGTGGCTAACAAGCCGATGGCGGAGCATATCGTCAATCTGCTCAAGAAGCACAAGTGTGACGACATCGTTTTTACGCTGCACTATTTGCCGGAAGCAATTGAGAATTATTTCGGTGACGGCAGTGAGTTTGGCGTTAACATCCGATACTCGACAGAGCATGGCAAGCCATTGGGCACAGCCGGGTGTGTAAAGGCTATTCAGGATAATCTTGATTCAACCTTCCTTGTCATATCAGGCGATTGTTTAACCGATATTGATCTGACCAAGGCCATTCAGTTCCACAAAGAGAAGAAATCCAAAGCGACAATTGTTTTAAAGCGCGTAGAAAATCCTCTGGACTATGGCGTAGTTATTACGGACAACGAAAACCGCATCCAGCGCTTCGTGGAAAAGCCCGGTGCTTCGGAAATCTTTTCCGATACGGTCAATTCCGGAATTTACATCTTGGAACCGGAAGTTTTGCTCTACGTAATCATGGGGCGCGAACAGGATTTCTCCAACGATCTTTTCCCCTTGCTCTTATTGCGCAATGAGCCGATGTACGGCTATGTGGCTGACGGCTACTGGTGTGATATCGGTAACCTGGCTGTTTATAGACAAGCACACCTGGATATTCTTGATGGCAAGGTAAAACTGGATATCCGTGAACAACAAATAGTTCCAGGTGTTTACGTCGGCGAAGGAACAGAAATTGACCCCAAGGCAAATTTGGAAGCGCCGATTCTCATCGGCAGCAATTGCCGCATTGGTCGTGACACGCATGTGGCGCCACATACGGTCATCGGCGATAACGTAATCATTCAAGAAAAGGTTTCTTTGAAGCAACCAATTATTTGGTCCGGATCATATGTAAGCAACGAATCGCAGCTGCGTGCTTGCATCCTTTGTAAGAATGTTACCGTCCATAGAGGTGCTGAAATTCTAGAGGGCGCTGTAATTGGTGCTGATTCATCAGTCGGACAAGAAGCACATATAGCTCCTGATGTGCGCATCTGGCCAAATAAGTCTGTTGACTCAGGAGCCAGTGTTACCTCGTCTGTTATTTGGGGCACGCGCGCACCGCGTAGTTTATTTGGCGCGCGTGGCGTATCAGGTTTGTCCAATGTGGAAATAACTCCGGAGTTTGCCGTCAATTTGGCAGCTGCCTATGGTGCCACAATCAAGAGTGGACCAGTTCTGGTAAGCCGGGACTATTGGGGCGTCAGCCGCATGATCAGCCGCGCAATTGTTTCCGGTTTGATGTCCGTGGGTGTGGAAGTACAAAACCTGGAAGCAATGCCTTTGCCGATTGCTCGTTTTTATGTAAAAACACAAAGAGCTGCCGGACTTATCCACACCAGGGTTTCGCAAAGAGAAACCGACAAGATAGCTATTGAATTTTTCAACAGTGATGGGACTGTCATCTCCAAATCAATGGAACGCAAAATAGAAGGGACTTTCTTCAAGAAGGACTTTCCGCGTTGCTTGCCTGCCGACATTGGCAATATCAGTTATCCCAGCCGTGTGCGTGAGTATTATATGGCGGAATTTTTGACCCACATCAAGGGACAAGTATTCGAGCAGGACAAAGTTGCCTTTTGTGTTATGCCGGGATCAACTTTTACTCGCATGACTAAGGACGGTTCCTTTACGACAAGAGCACCGAAAGTAGTAGTCGATTATGCAATGGCCGAAACGGGCGTTATTCTGCCTGATTTATTGGGTCAATTGGGAGTAGAGACTGTTGTACTTAATGCCTCGATTCGCGGCGTGCCGCCACGACAAGAAGAGCGCATTGCCATGCGTAAACAATTAGCTGATGTTGTAAAAGCGTTGAAAGCCGATCTCGGCGTGCAAATTGGACGCAATGGTGAGCAAATAACATTGGTGGACGAAACCGGTCAGATTATTCGCGGTGAATTGCTTTTGGCAACAATTGTGGATATTGTTCTGCGTGATAAGCCGGGACGCTCAGTTGTGGTGCCTGTCAATTCCAGTTCCGTTATTGAGCGCATTGC
>SBAT01000097.1 GCA_005240105.1 Chloroflexota bacterium | reverse complement strand
AGTCAGAATCTGGTGAACAGTCAGAATCTGGTGAACAGTCAGAATCTGGTGAACAGTCAGAATCTGGTGAACAGTCAGAATCTGGTGAGCAGTCAGAATCTGGTGAACAGTCAGAATCTGGTGAACAGTCAGAATCTGGTGAACAATCGGAATCCGGTGAACAGTCAGAATCTGGTGAGCAATCAGAATCCGGTGAACAATCAGAATCTGGTGAACAGTCAAAATCTGGTGAACAGTCAGAATCTGGCGAGCACTCGAACGAAGATGCTCCCACAGATCAGGATAGCGAGACTGACAACGGCAAAGAGATTGATCATGACGACCCGTCCAGCGAAATGGTGCAGAGGGGCCAGGATGGCACCGCAGACAGCATCGAGCAGCAAACAAGCCTTCCTGATGTCCAAACATCAGAAGGACGTCAGCACGGAGATACCGAGGGCGATGGACCAGATCCGGAAGGTGAAAAGGCACCAGATGTGGACGTCGATGCAATGCTTGAAAAAGCCAGAAGCCGGCGCCGTCAAGAAATCGAAGACATCTTGCGCGATTCAGCAAAGGACATCGAGCTATATGACACACTGGACACAGCTGGTCTCGACTTTGATCTAATAGAAAACATTGTCGATATCCAGGCTGACCACAAAGTTTTGGACAATCTAGTACCGCATGTTGCACCACTGGCTAGTCAGCTGAAGTCCTACTTCCACAGATGTGGATTGCAAATGGCTCCCAGACGGGATCAGCATTTTGGAATCAACGTCCAGGAAGATGCTTATAAAGGACAGTGGGGCGACTTGTCATTTTTCGAAAATCGCAAAATGCAGCCGGATGCCTCCGTGTACATTGGCATCATTCTCGATAGTTCCGGTTCTATGTCTCAAGGATCCAAGTTCAAACTTGGACAACTCTTTGCTCTGGCACTGGGGCTGGGCACACGAGGTGTGCGCGGTGTGGATGGAGATGTCTGGGCATTTACCGACAAGGCTATCTACTCTTGTGGCAAACCACAAGAGCTGCGCATCTCCGGTTTACCTGGACCAAATAACGGCAACAACGACTCTGCCGGCTTGTTTCACGCATCACGCGTGGCCAAGCGTAGCAATAAGCTATTGAAAATACTGGTGATGATTTCTGACGGGCTTCCCACTGAATGCACATGGGAAAGTCTAAACGGCCTTGCCAACCGGCTCGAACAGGAAGGGTTCATTGTGATTCAGATTGCGGTGGACAACATCCAGAAACCTGCTATTCAGAAGAACTTCATCAACCTTACCGGTATCGAGCTTGGTCAGGCAGTAATCGAATTCGGTCGAATCATCGTCTCATACGTCGCTCGCTATAGCTAATGAGCTTGGAGGAACACATGGATACTCAAATAAGGAGAATTAAGTTCCCTGTTGATAAAAGTCTTGGATCATTACACCTGGTAAAAGTATCCGATCCAATTCAGTGGGATAGGTTACTGTGGTCCAACAAGCTCGCGTTTGGCGACAAAAAGCAACGTATCGAATCAATAAATATCGGCTGTGCAATTGGACAGTGCAGTGTCCCGGTAAAAGATGAGTACATCTTGCTTTTGGAAACACGGTATCCGGTGATGCGCGATCCGTCACTCTTATCGTGTCTTGGTCCAAATGACATCGATGTGATCGAGGGACTAACCAGTGACGAACAAATTGCCCAAATTGCACACCTCACCGGATTGATAGGACTACCATTCACTGGACAAAAAACAATCACACATGCTTGCGGTGAGTCTCTGGCTAACCTCACAGCCCTCAAATACCTTCGGCTTATCGGCACTGCTATAACCGGTAAGACGCTAGAGTCAATAGGTAAGTTAACCAACCTGGAAGAACTGTATTTGTCGGACAGGTTGGGACCCACTGCTATTGATGATGAGGGAATGAATCATCTCTGCAACCTCAACAAACTCAGAGTGCTGAATATTTCCCAAAGCGCAATTGCCGATGAAGGTATTGCCGGCATTAGCCAGCTGCCTAGTCTAGAGTCGCTCGACATAAGTTGTACAAAAGTATCCGATGAGGGACTGAGACTACTTACAGATTTGTCACTAAAACGCTTGAGCGTTTTTGGTGTACCCATTACTGATGCAGGATTGAAGGTAATTTCGAGCATTAGCCAACTGGAATATCTAGGAGTGGCTTCAGAGGAATTTGGCAGCCCGGGTATACAGGCACTTAGCAGCTTGAAAGAGCTCAAAACAATTACGTTTGGGCACAGTTATATCAAGCCGAATTATCGCTGCAAAGTATCGTATGAGGATATTTTGGAATTGCTAACTATACCGTCCTTGAACTCGATTGGGCTCAATGGTGTGTCACCACCGGCAAAAGACATAGATAGAATTCACCACGCGCTTCCAGCCGGTTGGAAGTGTGAGTTCCAGTCAGCCGGTTATGTCGAACCGAATACCCAGCTGAACGCCCAAATCAAAAGAACATAAGCGTATAAGGAAACAGAAAGATGATCTCATTTAAAAGCGCACGAACGCTAGATGAATTACGCTTGCTCCTGGAATACTGTGAGCGACGCCACGATGCATTGCGTCTGCCGTATCTGCAAACCATGTTGCTAAACGAGGTGTACATTCAACCACCTCGACTTCTAGCCTCGGCCAAGAACAAGTGTGAACAACTGGCCAATGTATACAAGATATGTGAGCACTTAGGTATGAGAGACGCAAATGTGCAGCTGCCGGAGCATTCGCACTTGGTGAGCGACACGCTCTTTTTCAAGCGCGCATCAAAAGGCGATAACGAAATTGAGCTGTGTTCACCAAATAAAGCGAAACTCATGATTGCTAAGCTAAAAGCAGACCTGGACATTCCTTACACCAGACTACTATCGCTTACCTTACCTGCGACAGCGCAAAAGTATGCAGCAGATTTTCGGCATCATGCGACGATCAAGTCGATTCCAGATCATGCCGTTGAAAAAATGTGGCCATGGACAGGACGAGCCATAGGATTGGTTGTTTTAGGTGAGCCGGAGTATTGGCTGGCAATTGAGTTGCCTTTCAAACCATCAAACGATTATGCAGCGTACCTAAGTTTCAATGGAACGTTGCTGGTCAGGTTTGCTGATCTCTGGTTTCAGCTCTACTCGTGGCGTGCCGGCAGACTCTCTGGTGGACTGACAGTTGATTTGCCACAGTTGTATTACCGGAGTGATGCCAGTCTTGCTCATGGCGTCATTTAATAGAGGCATTGAAAGAAATGATAGATTTTGAAAAAGCTCGTTCTCTGGAGGAGCTGCAAGCATTGCGCTTGTATTTCCATAATTGTCGTTACGACAAATTGGTCGCTGAGAGACTGGAGCGCGGCATTCTAAGCGACGCTTCTGAACCACGAACAACACTAGAAGTGAATGCCGAGCAGATGGCACTGCAACTGGTAGATGCGCTAAACCTATGTCGTGAAGGAAAAGTGTATAACGTGACTTTGCCCGAATTCCCCGTAATTGAGACAAATGTAGTTGCGCTGAAAAGAAAAGAGCCGAATGGATCCATTTTCAGACTTACGCAGCCGGCCGAGTCACCAGACGTGGTGTTGATTAAATTGAAGCACAAAGAGAGAGGACGCATGAAGTCTCTGGATAACTTTGTGGACAACTTAGAGGACTACTGTGCCAGCGAGCCCATTCGCAAGTTTATGCGGCTTATGCCGGAAAAACAATTTCAAAAGCTGGTGTCAGTAAGTCAAATGGCGTCGGTAAGCTGCAGAAGTACTAGTCATGAATACTGGCTTGCTCTTCCTGGCTATTTTGCTTCGAGAAGTTTAGATGGCAACGCCGTATTGCTCGTACGCAAAGCGCATCTGTGGTTCCAAGTATGCACTTGGTACAACGGGCTACGTCGTCCAACAGACAGGAAGTCCATAAGGAGGGGGGCCTCGAAATAACCGGGGAGGAATAAGTATGAACAGGAAGACCAACACATGAAAGAAATAAATAAAAGAGTTTTACACTTCCCCAGTGATGGAGTTTACGGGCAACTTTATATAACCAAAGCAGACAAAGCCTTTTCGGTAGATATTGATGCCTGGAGAGACAATAATCGCATTTCCGCAGGAATTGCTAGTGGCGATCGGATTATTCCTATGGCAAGCGATGAAGTGGCAATATTCTCGCTATTTTGCAGAACGGACTGGTGTACCGAGCACAATCACACAGGTCAAAGTTCAAGACTGGTGATAAACATACTAGCTTCCAGTCCAGGTCATGGTATCGATGGAATCGAAATTCATGAGCGAGACTTTTTAGGAGTACTTACTCCCCTGGTAAGGCTAAAGAGCTTGCGTGCCCGGCTTGTGAACGATAGCGATATCGATCGATTACTCGAACTCACAGAACTCAGACACTTGAAGCTCATTTATCCAAAGATGTCTGCCAGTAGTTTTGCCCGGCTATCTGCACTTCCCAATCTGGAAACTATAGAAATTGAGTCTCCTGATCTGCTCGACTTTACACCGAAATGCCTAGCGTCCTTGAAAGAATTTCCTGCTTTTCGCCAACTACGCTTAAGGGGAAATGTGCATTGTCTGGATAAGTATCTTAGCGAATTGAAGCAAGTTTCCAACATGAAGGTTCTGAATTTGGCCAATACATATTGGTCCACTGTGGGCTACGAGCAAATGCTTGAGTTACATCAGGTGGAAAACCTAATTTTGGGGCTTAGTTATAACAGTATATCTGGTAACACTTACAATCTAGCTGGTATGGAGT
>SBAT01000010.1 GCA_005240105.1 Chloroflexota bacterium | reverse complement strand
TCGTTAAGCCGGGTGTCAGTTCTCGCCCGACTCTTTTGTCGCTCTACTGGAACAGCGAAGGCGCAAGAAACTTTTCCCCTGAACGCAGATTGACCTTGCTAGCGCAAGCAGATGGTCAACCGCATCACTATCGATTCAATGTTTCCGAACACAAGAGTTGGATTATGGCAGGCAATATCTCGCGTGTGAGGTTGGACTTGCCTTCCGCTTCGACAATTGACTCTCTCAAGTTAAGCAAGGGAGATTCTGAAATACCAAAATTAGTCCCGGACGATTCTACAGTTCGTCTGGACATTGAAGGAGCTTACCGACTTCCTCAAGGGCGAGGGTTGTTTAAATACGACGCGACTGAGATAGCTCAGGCAAAAGATGTGGTCGTTGAAATTTCCAAGCCGGATAGTTGGTTCGAACACTACACTGGACAGCTGAGGGATAAGAACCTGTCCGATAAGAGTCTAAAATCATGGCATCTTGGTAAGACGCAAGGAAATTTTGAACTTGATCAGAACAGTTTGCCGGTTGCCGGGTATTATCAAGTTCGCATCGCAGCTGTTGATGACAAGGGACAGGTTGTAGGCTATGTTTCGGATCCAGTGAACCTACAAGTAAATCCCACTAGGACAAAATAAGTGAACAAAGTCGAACAACCCAAAAATGAATTGACCCTGGAGAAAGCAACATTGGATTTGCGGACTACACAGGTGCAGATGATCGTGGGTATCGTCCTTGCAGTGGTTGCCTGTTTTGTTGCTTACGCGCCGACATTGAATGTTGGATTTCTGTTGGATGATTTTCTGCACCTGGATTACGTGGCGCGTGCTGCTCACGGTGATTGGGGCGACTTCTTACACAATTTCTATGGCAATTGGGCCGGCTCCGACATAATGAAGTGTTATCGCCCGATTTCTTCCACGTCCTTCTTTATCGATTACCTGATCTGGGGTGCCAATGCTTTTGGCTTTCACTTAACCAATATCATTCTGTTTTCATTCTGTGCTTTGTTTGTCGGACTTATTACTCTTGAATTGACAGGCTCTTTTGGTAATCGTATTGGTGCCGTGGCTGCGATTTGGGCGGGACTGTTATTTGCCGTCTACCCACTGCACCCGGAAGCTACTGCCTGGGCAATAGGCCGCGTCGATTTGTTGTGCGGCGTCTTTTATTTTGCATCGGTTTTTTGTTACATGCGCTTTCGCCTTCTGCATGAGAAAGGATATTTCTTTGCAGCGCTTGCCTGCTTCTTGCTTTCGTTTGCCAGTAAGGAAATGGCTGTCAGCTTGCCGATTGTCATTGCTTTGTATGAACTGTTAATGGTACGGAGCAAAACAAGTACCGTGCTCAACAAAATAATGTATGTCGGCGCTTTCTTTGTCGTGCTTGCTTTTTGCAGTATTGCCAGGACTCTATTGCTGAGCACGGTCATTGGCGGCTATGAGACATTAGGCACAGATAGCCTGATGAACATACTTGGAGTGTTTCTAGATAAGGCTACGCTTCTTAAGCTTTTAATACCGGTCAATGAAGAGGTGCCTCTCGCCTCCTGGCTTATTCCAACCTTGTGGATAAGCTACGCGCTTATTGGCTTGATCTTTGGTATTCGTTTGATAACGCGCATAGCATCTGTGCGTCCGTTTCTATTCCTGGTAGCGTGGGCAGTAATTCTTGTTCTGCCGACATTTCAGGTTTGGCATATTTATCCCAACCTCGTTGGTAGTCGTCTCTTCTTTCTGTCGTCGGCGCCGTTCTGCATGTTCTTTGCTCTTGCTGCATTGCCTGCGGTGGACGTTCTAAATAAAAAGATGGCCAAAGCATTAACGCTTACCGGAGCCATGTTGTTGTCTGTAATATTTATGTGCTGGGGTGTTTTGCTTTCTGCCAATCTTGAACCGTGGTTGAAGGCGGGGAATTTGATGTCCGGTCTTCGCTTGCAGGTATATAAACTGGCAGCAGAGGCGCCATCAGGCAGTCGTGTGTTACTTCTGGACATTCCGCGCGACTATTCTGGAGCCGGAATGTTGACGAGACCTCAATATCTTGCTTTCATGGCCAACCGTCCGGTGAGTTCGCAGGATTACAGCAATAAGTTAATTACCATTGAGCCGGTTATCTCCGGCAGTCATGATTTCATGTGGCCGCGGCAATTCATAAGCATGATCGATAACCCAGCAATGAAGAATGCGATGATTTGGAGTCCTGCAAGCGGATCTTTTGTGCCATGGACCAGAGCACTAGATGGGCTCAGTACTTATAAATTTGACTTTGCCACTAGCAATATCCAGGGTCTTACATTTGAGCCGTCGGACACATTGGTGGCTGATGGCAAGTCTTGGCACCTGATGTCATCCAAAACGCCTTGCGTTGAAAAGATTGGCGACTTGGTCCGAGTCTATCCACAATCAGGCGGATTGACCCTTTGGTTCCCGGTTAAAGATATTGATCCGACCAAAGCAAATGTTGCAGTTGCGGATGTAAGCAAGGAAGATGCAACTGGTTGCTCTGCTTGTTTAGGTGGCAAGGTGTCGCTGGTTTGGCAAGTGGCTGGAGATGACAAATTGCATCATGCTCCAATCATGCACGGACACCGCGGACAGTATGTCTTGTGGGTTGGGCGCTATAGGTCCTGGACTCTAGGCAAGATAACAAAAGTCGGACTGTCGTTTCAGCCGGGGGACTATCATGTTGATCTGAGGTCGTTGGAAATTGTTGGAGATGAGTCTAGCGTTCCAAAACTTGACCTTTCCCGACCAGGGGATGTCCTTTCTACCTGGATGCATAATGTTAGTCTAGGACAGAAAGTACAACTTACATATGATGCTAGTGCTGTGAAAAATGCAAAGTGGGTTAAGTTGTTTGTGACGAAGCCTGGTGTTACAGTTGATGCCAACGGCGAAGCAGAAATTGATGCCTACATGCCGTTATCGGCACAGCTACCGATGAATGATTGGGAGATTCACAGAGTAAAAGGAGTTTTCGATCTACCAGCTGAAGTTTTGGAATCTAAAGGTGTCCACCAGATACGAGCAATTGCGCTCGATGCTAATGGTGCAATGATTGGTTTTCCCAGTGAGCCGATTACCATTAAGATAGGGGAGTAACGAATGAGTGTCGTAAGCGAAGTAAAGGGTCATTGGCGTCAGGCTTTTCCAGTATTCCTCTTCTTTGGTATAGCGCTGTCATTAGCGTTGATATACACGCTACGCGGTCTGATTGTTAATCTATTGATTGCCATAACGCTTGCTGCTGGAATTACTCCTGTGGCTGAATGGGCGGAGAAGAAAAAGATCCCGCGCATTATGACAATTATTCTGCTCTATGCGAGTTTCCTGCTTCTGTATGCCTGTTTGGCTTATTTCTTGGCTCCGGCACTTTGGGAGCAAGCAACACAGTTGTATCAAAACATCCCGCATCAAATGTCCGGGCTGACGTCTTGGTACAACCAGCTTTTAACTGTTACAGGACAAACTCCTGATGCGCTTGCACTTGAGTGGACTGATATCCGTGATCCTCTCTTGAAGATGATCAAGCAAACGCTGAATTTGACGGCTGGATTAGTTGGTTTGTTATTGAGCGCCATTTTGATTCTATTTTTGACGGCGTATTTTGTAATTGAAGCTGACCAAATTTGGAAGAGCTTGTTATCTTGGTTGCCGAAACACCGTCGCGAGCGTGTGGCATCTTTGATTGTGCCCTTGGGACAAACGATGGGTGGTTATGTTCGTGGTCAGATCTTGGTTAGTATCTGCGTCGGCTTATTCTTAGGTACTGGACTGACGATTTTAGGGGTACACTACTCGTTGGTTCTGGGAGCACTGGCTGGTGTGCTCAACTTAATGCCTTTTGTAGGCTCTATGCTGACAGCGTCGTTTGCTGTAGTTGTGGCCTTCAACCAAGATCCTATGTTGGGACTGATGACAGTAGGTTTGTTCGTGCTTGAGCAGTGGGCAGAAAGCAATATTATTGTTCCGCAGCTATTAGGCAAGTGCGTGGATGTGCATCCAGTAATTATTCTCTTTGCCATTTTGATTGGCGCAACTCTAATGGGCATCATGGGCGCACTTGTGGCTGTGCCGGTGGTGGCAACTGGGCTGTACTTAGTCAATGAGTTTTATGTGAAGCCCTTGAATCGATAATGCAGTTTGACAAAGGCTATTTTCCGTCTATCAATGTCGCTGATTCGAGGAATTTCAGCCATTTGGTTCGTTCGGCCGGCGTTAGGGACTTGGTTTTCTTGACATAATGAACCATGTGCAGTCCCTGTTTGCCGAAGATAAATCTGTCCAATTCGTCTTGATCTGCGTGTTTGGGAGAACCGTTAAGCACCCATTCGACAATTACATTGTCCGGTTTATCCAAGTAACTTGAGACTTTAACATTAGGTTCGTTTGCTTTGAGGCGGTGCAGGAAGCCATTGGCAAACTGTGAACAGTTAATTTTCTTTTGTAGCCCGGGATAGAATTCGAAAGTAATGAGCTCTTTCCAATTCTCGACGTTTTGTCCCTTAGGTACAAACTCTAGAATGTAAATCTCTTCTGATTTATTAGACCAGCCAAGGTCCCATTGCTTATCATCCAGAGCAAAATTCAACTTAATTGATTCAGTCCATTCGCCTGCTGAAACGGCTTGTTGCGACAGACCCGCGGCGATGAACATTGCTATGACGGATATCAGGATCTTATTCATGACTTCACTTTGGTTTCTGAACCGATGGCTTGAGCAATGGTCATCCCGCGCGAGGTTAGTATCTGTGAAAGCTCATTGCAGATTTGTTTTGGCAGCGTGGGTCCTTCATAAATCAGTCCAGTGTAAATTTCAACCACAGTGGCTCCTGCGGCGATGTAATCGAATGCATCTTGTCCTGAGAATATTCCGCCGACACCGATGATTGTCTGGTCATGTTGTTTCAGTTGAGAAATGCGTTGACACAAGGAAAGTCCCAAGGTCTTTAGTGGACGACCGCTCAGTCCACCCGCGCCAATTTTTTCTACTTCTGCAGAATTCGTTCGTAAGGAATTGCGTGTAGTTGTTGTATTGCCGCAAACAAAACCTGCCAGCTTGTTGTTGATTGCCGCCTCCACCATGTCGTTGAGCAGCTCGTTGCTGCTGTCTGGTGATAGCTTTACAAATATCGGCAGATTGCGCGTGTTCAATTTTTGCACTTCGGAAAAAATAGTGCTCAGCTGCTTTTTCTCTTCCAGAATTCCTTCTTTGGTATTGGGGCAGCTGGCATTAATTGTCACGTAAATTGCTGGAAGATCTTGCACTGCCTTGAAGCTGTGCAGGATGTCTTCAACTGCAAGATCACCCTTGATAGCGGGATCATTAGTCTTGGCTATGTTTATGCCGATGGGTAGCGATAGTTTTGTCTGCCTCAGGCGGTCAGCAACAACATCAGCACCATCGCCGTTTAGTCCCAGACGATTAATCAATCCTTCGTCTTCAATTAATCGGAATAGACGTGGTTTGGGATTGCCTGCACTTGGCTTGCCGGTCACTGATCCAATCTCGGCAAAACCAAAGCCTATGTTTCCAAGCATCGAGGTCAGTAGTCCATTCTTGTCGAAGCCAGCAGCAAGACCAATCGGATTTTCCAATGTTGTGCCAGCTAAGTTAACTGCTAAGTCGTTTCCTTGATATTTGAACTCTTTTGTCAGCATAGAGAAGAGCGGGCCTGCCAAGTGTCCGGACTGGTGTGCCAAGCCATGAGCACTTTCCGAGTCAAGCTTGAAAAGCAGTGGTCGAATATATTGCTTATAGAGAAAAGACGAGTCCATATATCAACTATAGACTGCTCGCGCATTAATTTCGCGGGCGGAGGCGAAATGATAACCAACTTCCGATAACATATAGGCATTGCGGCAGGAGGAGTTCTCAATGCTTGTGGAAGAACGTAACAGCGTTTCGTTAAACCCGTCGGTTAGCGAAAGCGCATCGCCTCGTGAGATATTCGGCTGGGTCACTTATCACTTTGCCAATTCTGGCTTTTCGGCGGTTGTACTGACAGCCGTTTTTAATGCATTCTTTGTAGACGTCATTGCCAAAGGTGCTGGATACGATCAAGGTGTCTCCACACTTCTTTGGACTGTGGCAATCGCGGTTGCTAATTTGTTTGTCGTAGCCAGTGCTCCTGTTTTGGGTGCGCTAGCTGATTACAGCGCCGCCAAAAAGAAAATACTTTTGCTCTCCACTATTGGCGGAGTTGTCTTTACCGCACTTCTTTCATTGACTGCTCCCGGCACGGTAGTGCTGGCATCGTGTTTGGTAATAGCAGCGTGTCTGATGTGTGCAACAGCCGAAGATATGATTGCTGCATTCTTGCCTGAAATTTCCACGACTGAAAAAATGGGACGCACGTCCGCGTTGGGTTGCATGGCCAGCCATCTGGGATCTCTGCTTGTCCTAGGCCTCTGTTTGGCTTATGTCACCTGGGCTCAGTCCATGGGGCAGTCAGCAACTCAATTTGTGCCGATGACGATGCTTATCGTCTCAGGCGTTTATGCGCTCTTTTCGATTCCAATATTCTTGTGGTTGAAAGAACGTGCCGTTGAGCAACATTTACCTCAGGGACAGAGCCTGTGGCAGCATGGATTTACAAGATTAAAGGAAACGCTCAATCATGCCCGTCATTTCCAAGACCTATTCCGCTTTTTAGCTACTCTGTTGGTATATTCCAGTGGAACTTCCACAGTTGTTGTTTTAGCTGCTGTATATGCGCAGCAGGTGATGGGGTTCCAGCTAAACGAGACTATCATTATGATCTTGGTGGTCAACCTGACGGCATCAATTGGCGCGTTTGCGTTTGGCTTTGTGCAAGACAAGCTCGGCTCGAAACCAACGCTGGCAATTACACTGGTTTTGTGGTGCGTGGCTATCTTAATTACGTTTGCAACCAGCGACAAAACCATGTTCTGGATTGCGGCTAATCTAATTGGCGTTTCGATTGGTTCTAGCTATTCTGTTGGTCGCGCCCTGGTTGGACAATTCTCACCGCCGGATAGAGCCGGTGAATTCTTTGGCTTATGGGGACTGGCAATGAAAACAGCGGCCATCATTGGACCAATAAGCTACGGTCTGATTACCTACATCAGTGGTGGTAATCACCGCATGGCTATTGCTAGTACGGCTGTATTTTTCATAGTTGGTTTGATAATGCTTACGTCAGTTAACGAACGCCGCGGTCGTGAAGCTGCACTAACGAAGAACTGATTCAAGATCTTCTTTGAGATCGTCCATTGATTGATATCGATTAATAGGATCCAACTCAAGAGTCTTTCTCACGATATCGTTAAGAAGCGGTGGGATACTTGCTGAGGGATTGAGGTCCATCAGGTGTGGTGGTCTTTCGTTCAATCGCCTATGAATGGTTTCCATAACCGTTTCACCATGAAATGGTGCTTCTCCAGTTAGTGTTTCGCACATCACACAACCCAGGGAAAAAATATCGGAGCGCTGATCTTGTTGGCTGCTGGAGCATTGTTCAGGGCTTACATAAAGTGGGCTGCCACAGAACTCGCCGGTGCGAGTTAATTGCTGCGAGTGCGACGTGTCAAGAAGTTTTGCTATGCCGAAATCTAGAAGCTTTGGCACTTCGATACCATTCTCTTCCATGAGCATAATATTGCTAGGCTTAAGATCTCTGTGAATAACACCGTGCTTGTGGGCGAAGGATAATGCGTCACACACTTTGATAAATATGTTGACCGCGCGCCGTACATCCAGACGCTTGTTGAGTACGAGCAAGTTGTAGAGAGTGCGCCCTTCGATGAAATCCATGATCATAAATGGACGTCCATCAGCAAGAATGCCGTAGTCGTGCACAGAAGCAATATTGGGATGCCTGAGCCTATCGACGGACTGTGCTTCGCGCCGGAAACGTGAGACGACAACTTGGTCGCTGGCATATTCAGCACGAAGTAATTTTAGTGCTACTAGTTTGTCGAGGAATTTGTGGTGGGCTTTGTATACCATGCCCACTCCGCCTTCCCCAATGAGGGAAATGATTTGGTACTTGTCCGCCACAATGGCGCCATTCTCGAAGTGCTGAATACCCTTTGGTTGCGCCTGGCGTCTTAGAAGAGCCTTTATACGAGCGGAGAACTCCTTAGGGTTAAACGGCTTGGTCAAATAGTCATCAGCACCGGCTTCAAATCCTGCCTCCTTATCCTCCATCAGTTTTCTTCCTGTCAGCATGAGGACAGGAGTTGTGCCACCGGCGTCCCGAAACTTCTTTAGTATTTCGATTCCCGCCATGCCAGGTAATTCCCAATCGAGAATTAGCAAGTCAAAGGTATTGGTTTGTAGGAAATTGTGCGCGTCTCGACCATTGTCGAAGACATTTACGTGATATTCTTCCTTGAGCAGGCGTTCGTGCATCATCGCTCTTAGATCGTCGTGATCTTCCACGAGCAGAATGCGCGACATTGTTATTTCTCCTGCTGGGGACGATTTGCGTCCTCAATCTTTTCCAATCGCTTCTCTAGCTGTTCGGCTTCCGGGAAGCGTTTCGTTTTGCGCAGGAGATCCGCATAGGCTCGCAACGGCTCGTCTAAACTTATATCATTTGGACCAAGCTGGCTTTCATAGGACTTAATCGCCTTTTGGTACATAGCTTCTGCTTCAATATTTTTGTCTTGACGCTGATACAAAAGTCCCAAGTTGGTTAATACATCAGCTGTGGCTGCGTTGTTGGTTCCTAAGGTCGATTCGCGAATTTTTAGAGCCCGACTGAATTCGGATTCTGCCTCTGCATACTTGCCGGTCGCTGAATGCAGCATGCCCAAGCTATTCAGGGTGATGGCGGTTGATTCGTCTTCGTCACCATCTTTTGACTTAATAGCTAGCGACCTGTTGAAGAAGTCTTCTGCCTGTTTGAACTTGCCTTGTTTGCGATAAATAGCTCCTAAGTTATCCAGACAATCGGCAACTTCCGGGCTGTCGGCACCATTGAGTCGTTCTCGAATTTGCTGACTATCGAACAAACATTTTTCCGCCTTTTTGTAATCTTCCGTCAGTCGATAGAGAGCCCCTAAATCGTGCAAGCTGTCGCCTAGCTTTTCATTTGCTATACCCAGCTTTTTAGCTTCAGTCACCGCTTGCTCTGTCGAACGAATTGCTTTGGAAAAGTCGTATGCTTGCACTGCCTTTTCCGACTCATCGGTCAATTCCTGCCAGCGCTTGCTGGCAAGACTTTGTTGGAATGGCCCTTGTGGAGAGAGCATTGCCCAACCGATAAGCAGTATTCCGGCCAAGACACCGGCGCCAATGCCCGCGTATAGCTGCTTCCTATTTACAGGCACCTGCCAGCCTGTTGCTCGCAAAGTTGGCGCTTTGCCGGCACTGTCTTTCCAGTCGGTCGGTCCGCCGGCAATGAGGAGATCTTGCTTCAATTCGTTCATCGTCTGGTAGCGCTTGTCCGGATCTTTGGCTAGAGCTTGCCACACGACAGCTTCAATTGCTTCCGGAATGTATTCTTCAGGCAGGGCATCGGCGAAGTGTGGTGGCTCTTGAACAAGGTGCTTGTTCATGGTGTCCACGGCATTGCTACCCAAGCAAGGTGGGCGTCCAGTCAGTGATTCATAAATGACGCAACCCAGAGAATAAATGTCTGAACGTACATCAAGCGGTTTGCCCATGATTTGTTCTGGGCTCATATAGAGCGGTGTGCCAAATATTTCGCCTGTTTGCGTTAGTTTTATTGCTTCCTCGCCATCGCGCGGGAGCATCTTCGCTATGCCGAAATCGACGACTTTGACTATCTCGTGTTTGTCTTCGTCAATCGTGAGCATGATATTGGCCGGCTTGATGTCCCGGTGAATAATGCCTTTGTGATGAGCGTGAGTGAGCGCATCGCAAGCCTGCGTGAAAATCTCGATGCAGCGCTTGACCGGCAAATGCCCTTGCCTTTTAACAATATCGGACAGGCTATCACCTTGCAGGTAGTCCATCACCAAATAAGGCAAACCCTGAGAGGACAAGCCAAAGTCATAAATCAGGATGACGTTGGGGTGAGTAAGTGAGCTCACGGCTTTTGCTTCTTGTTGGAAGCGGCTGATAGTTACCGGATCGCTTATCAAATCGGCATGCAGCATTTTGATGGCTACGATGCGGTCCATGAGCAAGTGCTGACCCTTGTAGACGACGCTCATGCCGCCGCGCCCGATTTTGGACAGTATCTTGTACCGTCCGGCAAGCGTTGTGCCGATGAGCGAGTCCTTTAGCTGCAACTTTGTGCCATCCAGCGGACACGTGTCATTGATGCCAGGAAAGTCCGAGCCGCAACTCGGGCACGACTTGGTCAGCTCTCTTTCAATGCTTGATTCCATTGGAATTTGAATCCCCTAAAGAACTAGTCTAAACGAGAAACAATTACTTGGGTTGTTTATGTCAAGACGATGCAATATAAACACTATATGTACAATTAATATCCATTGCGGTATCGTGAGCGTATTGATCCGCGATAACTAGAAAGCAGCCTAAGACCAATGCATGGCCTGGTGAGAATTGCCGGACTTCTGCTTTTGTGGCTGATAATCCTGCCTTGTTATGCGCAAGGGACACCTTCCCCGACGGCCGCTCAAGAGGCTTCCCAGCAAGCGACAAGACAGCAGCAGCTTCAACAACAATTGCAGCAACAGATGACTCAGGCATCGAGCCAACAGTTAGCGCAAATTCCGCCAACCTGCGTATTCCGGCGAAATGGAAGGAAGATTCCGGCGTAAATGGAATGGTCATTCCGGCGCAAGTGGAATGAAAGTCTGAATAGTTGTAAGTTGACGT
>SBAT01000130.1 GCA_005240105.1 Chloroflexota bacterium | reverse complement strand
CGCCATATTCATGGCGATGAATTTCGCCAAAGCAATCGACTTTGTACAAATAGCCGACAGACTCTTCCGGGAAGTTTAAAACTCGATGTTTAGCCGAGGTCATATGTATTTTGTTCGCTCAAGGGCTCTACGCCGTTATGTGAGGCTTCGTCGAGGAATTTCACCCACTCTTCGGTGACAAAAGTCAGTGCTGCTAATAAGGTGAGCGGACTGCGCATTTCCGACAATATCATTGGACGATTATGCTGGTAAACGAAGTGTCCAATGAATTGAAAGATCCAGCCGATTACAAAAAAACTGGTTGCCAGTCTTTTGTTGAAAAACGAAATTGGAATTGACAGTGCGATGAGTGGAACGCCTATCATGTGCGTGATTCGGCACCCTTTTGTGCTGTGCTGTCTTCTGTATTCCGCCAGCTGGCTTTGAAATTCATCTAGCTTACGTACATTGTCGAACATAAAAGGTACCTTTTACTGGTGTTGCCGTACTTAATATACCCGCCGCGTACTAATAACCACGCTTGAGGGTCTGCTGCTGTCTGGCCCTTTCGCGGGCATCAGCCTGCTGCAAAGCGACGATGTGTTTGGGATCGTAGGGATATTTGCCGGCTAATTCATGGAATTGCTGATACATCATCCCGGCTTCGGCAGGTAATCCGGTCTTTTCCAGCGTGTAAGCAATGTTGTAATATGCGCCATCGAATTGAGGATTTAATGTTACTGCCGTCTGGTATTTTGCCAGGGCTCCGTTTAGGTCACCGGCTGCTTCAAGAGTAAAGCCCAAGTTTTGCATGGCTTCAAAACTTGCCGGGTTCAATTCCAGAGCCTTGTTGAAACTCTGGCGGGCTGCCTGCAAATTGTTGTCTTCAAATTGACCTAAGCCATGACTAATGAGCGCATCTACTTCAGCTGGATCAAAAACTATAATCGGCTCTTTTTTGCTTCTTTTCTTTTGCTTTGCTTCCTTACGCAATTGCATTTCTAAATCGGCAATGTGTTTGAGAATCTGTTGGTTGTCCTTGGTAACTGAAGCAGCTTCTCGCCAGGCATCGACGGACTCTATGCGCTTGCCTTTGAACTCCATGCAACGGGCAATGATACGCTTGGTTACAACCGGATCAATTTTTGGATATTTTTTGGTTTCGCTGTAAGAAGGATTTATCTTCTCTGCTTCTTTTACTTCCAGCAAACAGCGATCAAGGTCGCCGCGATAGTAACGTAATTTACCTAATTCAAAATGCGCTGCTGCGTGTCTTGGATCAATTGCCAGGACCGTGCGGAATTCCTTTTCAGCTTCATCTAACTTGCCTTCGGCGCAATAGATAGTGCCCAGGTAATAGTGCACCATCGGGTTGTCCGGGACTAAGCGGGCACAGGTAAGCAATTTGTCTAAGGCGGCATTATTGTCACCAATGCCGGCACGTTCAAAAATTGCCAGACCTAAATCTCGTTGGGCATCATAGAAGTCCGGCTTTAGTCGTGTTGCTGATTCAAACCGTTCAATAGCGCCATCAAGGTCGCCCTTCTCCTTCAACAGTTGTCCTAGCTGATAGTAGGGCAGCGGGTACTTAGGATTCATTTCAATGCACTCGATAAACATAATCGATGCTTCGTGAGGTTTGCCCATGCGCCTGAGAAGAACTCCGTAGTTATAACGGCATTCCACGAAGTTGTAATCGATGTTCAAGGCTGTGCGGAAGTATCTTTCCGCTTCCGGGTTATTGCCTGTCTCCATATAGCAAAGTCCCAGATAGTGCTGAGCATTTTTGTTATTTGGGTCGTAACCAATGGAGCGCTTTAGTTGCTCAATTGCGCTTGCATAATCACCATTGGCAATAAAGGACATGGCTTGCTGATAATGCTGCCGGGCATAGGGCGAGTCTCCTCGATCAGCCAAGTATGTCTGGCATTGGGCTGGACAAAGTAGAGGGACGGATAAAAACAGCAGGACCGCAATTAGCGCTGCCTGGACTTTACCGGTCATCGGTTTCTCCTACACGCTGTGGGGCAATTGGGCTATACCCATAATATCCCCTTTGCTATGCGCTAGCACACCTCTAGGAGCCTAACTTTGCTTTGTCTTCCATGTCCTTTTTTAGCATGTGTTGCAACAACAGTTCGCCGCCTTGAATTGTTTGAGGCATTTGCACACCAACTGTAGGTGCTAGACGCACACCAGCATTTTCAGGGAATGTCCGTAAGAATCCAGCTGTATTTTTGGCTAGGTTGTATGCGTTGATTGCTGTATCGCTTGCCACCTTCTTACGGCCTTCCTGTGAAAGCAAATTAGGCAATGGTTCAGGTGTCTTATTTGGTTGGACTTGTAGGAGGTCGTCGAAATTAGAGGACAACGATCTCAATATATTTCCAGCTAATTCGATTCGGCGCTCCATCGGCATGCTGCCGACTTTTTGGTGCAGCATACCTAGATATACTCCATTGGCTACATCGACCATGTCGTATTTTGTTTTGTCGAAGTCAGGTAGCCCTGATTTACCTTTTAGTATGGCTTCTGCCACTTCCGGTGCAAGAGACATCATCTTGTCATATGTGGTTTGATAATCCACAATCATGTCGCGAATGCGCTTGCCCTCATGTCTTTGAATAGGTGTTTCAAACTGAGCTTTAACGAGAGGCTTGGCACATTTGTCCATCCATTTTTTCGGTACGACAATATCCACTCCTGTATATTGGTGTTCCTGTCGGCCTTCAGAATTTCTACCAATGCGGAAAATTTCGCAAAGGTAGTTATCTCCGGGATCACGTGTTGCTTCGACAAGTCTGCCTAATTCGTCTGCTTCAGCATGTCTTTCCGGGTGGCGTGCCAATAATTTGTGCATCTCCTTGGCACATTCATCTCTAAATGTTGTGTAAGGATGACCTTCCCTTCCCCAGGGGGTTTCGGCACTGGAGAATGCCGGGCTCATCATCCCTGTTATGTCTACCTTCTTATTCTTGTTGGAACCAGCAACTAAATTATTCAGAGAGTGCGGCAAAGTGAGGCCGTTATCAACGAAGCCCATCATGTCCGCTGTAAGTTCTTCTGAACATTCTAATAATTCAGTTTCCAACCACTCGCTAAGCTTTACGTCCTTACCTCTGCTGTCCTTAAGTGGCTTACCGTTGGACAACATTACTGGCTCGTCGTGACCGTCGAGTGCTTCCTTGACGATATTCTTGATCAAGTCATGACGAACGTCTTCATCGAATCTCCAGATCTTGCCTGTTCCGTCAGGCTTTTTACCCGAGCGTCCATGCCCTTTGAATTCGTGTCCATATGCGCCAAGCTTGGCCACGAGTGTTGGAACACGCAGTAAATATTCAAATGGCACACTGGCAACATTCCATCCAATATCTTCACTGGCTGGCCAAATGGCAGGGCCGCCTTGTGAGTATTCAACGGCAGATGTGGCTGGTACAATGCCTTTCAACAGTTCCGGGCTTAGTCCAGCATCCAAAATACCTTTTTTCAAACGCATGTCGCTCATAATTGAATAAGAAAGCATCATGCGGGCCACTGGATGGTTAGTTAACAGCTGTTGACAGGAAGTGTTTAACATGGACAAGTAACCATAGACCATGTTTAACTCTTGCGGAGTTTCAACTGAGTTGATTAAGGCAATTAGCTTCATGGTGTTGGGAATATATTCCGGCGGCAGGCAAGTTTTTGTATGTGGATCAGAAGCTGCAACGATCATCATTTTCAATTGATCTTTTATTGCTTCAATTTCTTGTCGTTGTGGCTTCAACTCTGTTTCAAGTTTGCGCGTGGCTTTAGCCAATTCATTGAACTGTTGAGGATCAAAATACGCTTTCTTCTCATCGCTTAGCGGCGTTGATTCTGTCATTTGTTTGCCATCGGCAGGCTTACCAGGCTCTGCAGTTTTCTTCACTGCTTCTTCTGCCTGTGTAAGCGATTCAATGAAATTCTTTTTGACAGGTTGGCTTGTGTGTAGTTCGTTTGCTTCGAGCCATTGCTGGTACTGCTCAAGCTTCTCTGTTCTGGTGGTATTCAATTTCTCTAGTTGTTGTTCGGTAAGTTCAATGTGGTTTCCGTTTCTTCTTTGTTCATCCAAATTGAACTTCAGTACCATTTCGTCCATTTCATCGAGAAACTCTTGTTTCTGTTCTTTGGACAGTTTTAATTCCTTGCTGTTTACTAGCTCAGAAAGGGTCGGTCCTTTTAGTTCTTTGGTTTTTGCATCCATTGATTTTTCGAACTTAGATAATGCTTTGCCTGGTGCTTCAACAAAAGGTGCAATGGCTGTGCTTAAGGCTAGACCAAGACCAGATTCGCGGGAATAGATCTTGGCGGCTTTGAATGCTTCGAAAGACTGTCCCCATTTCGTTCTTTCTAAAAGTGCACCAGTTCCTTTTTCACCGTAGATTCCAGCCGGCAGTGTCAAGGCTGTATCAACAGCAAAGGCACCTATGCCGTTACCTGCATGACGACTTGCTTTATCCAGATCACTTACAGTCTTCGCTTTGTTGCCCATGTCGCATGCTTCGACAAATGGTTTTGCCACATCAACTGCAGCTATGCCGGTCATGATTGTTCCGACAACTGCCTTTAGCGCCCCGGCCTTAGGCAAAGCTGCGCGCATTAAGATGCCAATGGCCACACCGGTTATTACTTTGTCCTTCCATGCGCCAGTTTCGTAATCGTGTTCCCAGGCTTTTCCTATTCCGGACAAACTATATTTGGCTACACCTTCCTGGATGATGTGGCAGTCCCGCTTAAACCAGTTGGTTAGCATTTCTGCATCGAGTGGCTTACTTTCTGCCGAAGCCTTTACCTTGTCGTATGCGTTTGCTGCAAGAGTTTTTGAGGCGTTGGTCGACTCCAGTCCTATTGGCTCGCTTACTTTGCTGTTGAGCTCCCATGTGCCTTTGCCCATTTTCTTTCTCCTGTTAACAACAAGACCCTGTTGCCAAGAAGATTAAACGAGTTTCCTTTTGTTGTCGCGGGGAAATTCCCACTGAAAGTGAGGTCAGCCAACCGGTTTTATCTTGGCTAGTCGGAAAGGCGCCTTACTCTGGCATAATTGTTTAGAAATTGTGGAGATTGTTTTCGTGCCGAACAAGATTGATGAGAAAGTAGCTGACCGAATTAGAGGCACCATTCTGGCTTCAGCTTGCGCTAATTCAATGGGCGGCAGCTGCATCGGTGTCAGTCGCAGGGAGATAGTCGCCAGTCTTGGTACGCAAGGCATCAGAGACCTGAGTCCAGGTCTTCTGCGCAGTCATTTACCAGGGCATGAACCGGGCACGATATTGGCGGACACCTACCTAGCCCTGTCCATTGCTGATTCGCTCATTGCTTACAAAGGCAAGTTTGATGCTGCTGATCTAAAGGGCAGGCTTACGGCACTTTTGGAATCGGAATCTTTCTTGAAAGGCGCTCCCGGCGCTCCATGTCTAGCTGCTTTGCGCCGTATGGCAGATGGCGAGGAGCCGGCAAATGATGGCTCGCTGGAAGCTCTGCATGATTCGGCCGCTGTGCGAGCGTACGTAATAGGCTGCCTGCCTGATACATCTTCGGTTGTGGACATAGCTGTTGAGCAAGCGAAGCTTACTCACGCAGACAGCCGTGTTTGGGCCGCGGCTGCTGTGTTAGCTGAAAGTGTTTCCGGCTTTATAGCCGGCAAGCGTTTGGATGACGAGCAAGGTGTTCGCGACTATGTCAAAACTGAGTTTGCCACTGCTCAGAAAATTGATGCTCGGTTTGCGGAGTATTGGGATGATGTCGCTCCCGATCTAGATTACATACATCCAGCTCATGAACTTCCCTATTCGCTGGTCAATGTTGAGTCGGATGTTCAAGAGGCAGTTCCGACGGCTGTGGGCATTTTCCTCATATTTCGTCACAATTTAGAAGAAGCTTTATGTGCCGCTGCTTCTGCCGGTGGAGACACTGATACGGCTGCCGCTGTAGTTGGAGCCTTGTCCGGTGCCTATCACGGGGCGTCAGCTATTCCGGAACGATGGCTCAAGCAATTGCCGGAACGTAACAAACTAGAGGCTGCTGCCGACAGGATAATTGCCCTCTGGCAATAGGCAAAACTCGTTGCTTGTGAAGATCTTTAAATGACAGATCGCTCAAGAACTAGTTAAATCGTCTATTCGCGCACGCGGTAGGTAGAGGGATATTTATGCAGACTAATACGGCCACAAAAGAGGGAACCACCAAAATGGGCATGCTGGATGACAAGGTTGCTATCGTAACCGGATCTGGACGCGGCATCGGCAGAGCCATCGCTACCCTGATGATGAATCAAGGTGCCAAGATTGTTATCACTGACATCAACGAAGAGACTACTAAGTCCACCGCGGCTGAACTAAAGGCAGAAGGCGGAGATGTTATCGGCGTGGCATGTAACGTAACCAATTCAGAAAGCATCGAAAAGATGGTGGAGGCGGTTCTTAACCAGTGGGGTCGTATCGACATTCTTGTAAACAATGCCGGTATTACTCGCGACGATCTATTTATACGTATGACCGAAGAAAACTGGCAGGCTGTTATCGACACTAACCTGACCTCAGCTTTCAAGGTGACAAAGCCTGTACTCAAGGCTATGTCCAAGCAGCGTTTTGGTCGCATTATCAACATTGCCTCAACAACAGGCGTGCACGGTAATGCTGGACAGGCAAATTACGCCGCAGCTAAAGCCGGTTTAATCGGATTCACCAAAACCATTGCTCGTGAATACGCTTCACGAAACATAACCTGCAATGCTGTAGCTCCAGGATTTATTGCTACGGATATGACCAAAGCCCTTGGTGAGGAAAAAATAAGCAAAGTAGTAGAGCACATTCCGCTAGGCAGAATGGGCACTCCAGAGGATATTGCTCGCGCTGTAGCCTTTTTTGCCGGACCGGCAGAGTACGTCACAGGGCAGGTAATTAAGGTAGACGGCGGCTTGTACATCTAATTGGCAGCCTCGCTCATCGGTTTGTGAACGATGGTTTCAGAGGCGTGTCGACAGAGGCTCGGGCATGCTATCCTATTTCCTCTGTTGACGCGAAGCGAAGCAAGGGTTGCGACAGAGCAATCCGCTGCGGAGCGAACAAGGGTTGCCGGAAGGCAAGCAAAGGTGTAGCGATAGCGAAACCGGAGCGTTTTAAAAGATATTTTCAAGGGGGTTTTAAGGACCAATGGAAGAGAAGGAAGCGTTCGAGCGCGTAAAGAAAGTTACAGTTGCTCAACTCAATGTGAATGCTGACGAAGTAACCATGGAAGCGAGTTTTACTCAGGACCTGGGCGCTGATTCATTGGACACCGTAGAGTTGGTGATGGCTCTTGAGGAAGAATTCGGTTGCGAAATTCCTGATGAAGATGCCGAAAAAATCACCACTGTTGGTGAAGCTGTTAAGTACATTTCTGCCCACATTTAGGCAGTTAGTGAAACCATAATTTGCACACGGCCTCATCGATAAAATGAGGCCGACGTGTTTGGTGAACGAGTAAAACATGGAAGAAAGAGTAGTAGTAACAGGACTGGGACCGGTCTGCGCAGTTGGAGTCGGTAAGGACGAATTCTGGAATGGAATTGTCTCCGGCCGTTCTGGTGTCGGCAAGGTAACGCTTGTACCTGAGAAAGAGCAATCTGCTTGCAAAATTGCGGCAGAAATGACGAACTTTGATCCTAAAGTTTGGGTTGATCCTAAAAAGGTCAAACGCATGGATCGCTTTATTCAAATGGCGATTGCGGCGAGCAAATTAGCTGCAGCCGATGCGAAGTTGGATGTTGAACAAGAAGATCCAACTCGTGTTGGCGTATGCGTTGGCTCTGGAGCTGGTGGTTTCCAGACTCTGGAAAATCAATTCCGCGTCTTGTTGGAAAAAGGTCCCGATCGTTGTTCACCATTTACAGTGCCGGCATTGATTGTGAATATGGCCGCTGGTTGGATTTCCATTTTGCACAAGGCAAAAGGACCAAACTCTTGCACAGTCACAGCATGTGCAACCTCGGCAAATTCCATTGGTGATGCTTGTCGCTTTATTCAACGCGGCGAAGCCGACGTAATGTTTGCCGGCGGCAGTGAAGCACCAATTACTACATTGTGTATGGCAGGATTTGCTGCTGCTCGAACTCTTTCTACACGTAATGACGATCCAACACGGGCAAGCCGTCCATTCGATCGTGACCGTGATGGTTTTGTTATGGGTGAAGGTGGCGCTATCTTGATCCTTGAGTCATTGACCCACGCTAAAAAGCGCGGCGCGCACATCTATGCTGAAATTGTTGGCTTTGGGCTCTCAGGCGATGCCTGGGATATCGTGCAGCCGCCTCCCGATGGCGAAGGCGCTGCCCGCGCCATGGTCATGGCATTAAAGGATGCCAATCTTAAGCCGGAAGACGTCAACTACGTAAACGCTCACGGCACATCAACACTTCTTGGCGACCGTGCTGAAACAACGGCTATCAAGCGTGTCTTTGGCAATCACGCGACCAGTTTTAAAATGGCTGTTAGCTCGACCAAATCAATGACAGGTCACCTTATAGGTGCCGCTGGTGCTATCGAGGCGATCGCCTCGATCCTGGCTATCCACGATTCAATATTGCCGCCGACTATCAACCTGGATAATCCGGATCCGCAATGTGACCTTGACTACGTGCCTAACCAGGCTCGTAAGAATTCGACTGTAAATGTGGCTATGTCCAACAGCTTTGGATTCGGCGGACACAACGCCAGCCTGGTATTCAAGAAGTATGTAGGGTAAAATACTTACCAGTTTGGCTAAGAGTACAAATGACTGAGTTAATCGGAACATCAATCCGTAAATTGCACCAAATGTTGGCGAGCAAAGAGGTTTCCGCGCGGGAAATCCTCAAGGCTCACCTCGATCAAATAAATCGCCACGAAAGCGAGATAGACGCTTTCAATTGTTTGACCGACAAGCTGGCTGAAAAGAAAGCCGACGAAATAGATAAGCTGGTGGCATCAGGGTCTGAATTGCCGGCATTGGCTGGCATCCCAATTGCTATCAAAGACAACATTTGCATCAAGGATTACAAAACAACTTGTTCCAGCAAAGTCCTTGCTGACTTTGTGCCACCATATGACGCAACTGTTGCAATAAAAGTATTACAAGCTGGTGCATTACCTGTTGGTAAAACCAACATGGACGAGTTTGCTATGGGCTCATCCACAGAAAACTCAGCCAATAAACTAACGAGAAATCCATGGAACACAAAAACAGTTCCTGGCGGATCATCTGGTGGTTCCGCTGCGTCTGTGGCAGCAGGTTTTTCTGTTGTATCTCTTGGTTCAGACACTGGTGGATCAATTAGACAACCGGCATCATTTTGTGGTGTTGTCGGTATGAAACCAACTTATGGAATGGTTTCACGCTTTGGCTTGGTTGCCTTTGCCTCTAGTCTTGATCAAATTGGACCTTTTGGTCGTTCGGTAGAAGATGTTGCTTATGTTCTTTCCACAATTTCCGGCCACGACCCCAGTGATTCAACATCGATTCAGCAAGCAGCACCAGATTTCGTTGCCGCTCTCACTGGAAATATTTCCGGTATGAAAATTGCCGTAATCAAAGAATTCTTGGCTGAAGGAATTGATCCTGTAGTAAGAGAATCGATTGTAGCAGCCGCAGAGACTTATAGAAAGTTAGGCGCACAAGTTGATGAAGTCTCCATGCCCAACTTCAAACATGCATTGCCTGTGTATTACTTGCTTGCTACAGCTGAAGCTTCAGCAAATCTTGCTCGCTATGACGGCGTGAAATATGGTCATCGTAACAAGGAAGCAAAAGACATTCTTTCGATGTACTACAAGACAAGGCAAGAAGGTCTTGGCGCTGAAGTGAAGCGCCGCATCATGCTCGGTACTTTTGCTTTGAGCTCAGGCTATTACGATGCCTATTACAAAAAGGCCCAGCAGGTTAGAAGACTTATCAAAGAAGATTTCGACAAAGCATTTGCCAAGTTTGATCTTGTTATTTGTCCAACTGCACCATCAACAGCTTTTGAATTTGGATCGAAAACAGCTGATCCATTAAGCATGTACCTTTCAGACATTGCCACAATTCCAGCCAACTTGGCAGGAATTCCTGGCATTTCCTTACCATGTGGTTTTGACCAGGGTGGATTGCCGATTGGGCTGCAACTTTTAGGTCCAGCGCTTTCCGATGCCAAACTTCTCAATGCAGCTCATGCATTTGAACAAGCCACTGAGTTTCACAAACGTTATTCACCGATGCTGTCTAAAGTGACAGCTTCCTGAATCTTTAATCGCGAGGATATTTTATGAAAAGGCTAACTATTACAGCTGCAGTCCTAATTGCAATGCTCGGCAGCTCAGCCTATGCCCAAGCTCCCGGCGACATTTTCAACGGCGCACCAAGTATGATCCCTGGCACCAATGCTGCCGAGAGCGCCTTGAATCAAGCTGGAGCTGACCCGGGAAATTTCAAAGCAGGCGATTTTACCGAAGACGAAAAGCGCATGCAGCACAAGTACCGCGACAGCATCAAGCACGCCAAGGACCTGATCACAAAAGGCACAGCTATGATGGATCGCGGCAAGAAGAGTGGCAACGACAAAGAGTTCAAAAAAGGCAAAATTTTCAAGGAAATTGGTGAACGCCAGCTTGGTGAATTGAACGCCAATAACCCATTCCCGCCGCAAGAAGAACAACCAAAGCCGGAAAAAGAAATTACAGAAGTAGCCGAAGCTGCTACCCAGGATAAGCCGGCGCCAGAGAAGAAAGAGAAGAAGGAAAAATCCAAATCCAAATTCGGGCTGCCGCACTTTGGCAAGAAGAAAGATGCTCCTGCTACCACTGAACCAGAGCTGCAAACCGCTAACGACCAATAGAATTACCTGCTGTTGTCATGCGAAGCTTGTCCTAGCCGCATTATTTATGTAAGATCTCTCATAATAGAGTCCTGAGATGTTAGATAGGGCGGCACGGTTACATGTCAATATATGTGGATCGTCGAGTTGATGGTTCCCTCTCACTTTATATAGATGGCGACTTGCAGCTTGATACCAGAGATGAGCGTCTCTACCACGAGGCCCTTGTGCTACCGGCTTTGGCAATTGCCACAAGACGCCGGCAGGGCAAGATGAAAGCCCTTATTATCGGTGGCGGGGACGGACTTGCGGCTAGAGAACTTCTAAAGTCTGATGCAATTGCCACAATTGATCTTGTTGACTATGACGCCCGGATTCTGCAATTTGCGAGAGAAGAACTTGCAAATGTGAATGAGAATAGTCTGTCATCTAAGCGCGTAGTTGCGCATTGTATGGATGCTTGGGATTTTGTGCGCTCATGTGCTGACAAAAAAACGACTTACGATCTGGTAATTGTTGATTTAACAGTTCCTCAGGACGTTGCAAGCGCAAAGTTTCATACGATTGAGTGGTATCAGTTGATAGCCAGAACCTTATCGATCGACGGAATTGTGGCTGTCAATGGAGCATCCCCTTGCCAAACCGCTGATGCTTATTGGTCCATTTATAATAGTATGCGAGTGGCTGGATTGCATCCAAGGCCCTATCGAATACCGCTTCAGTCATTTAAAGATTATGGCTATGGCCCTGACTGGGGCTTTTTCATTGTCGCTCAGGAACCGATTGAAAAGTCCGAATTGACTATGGACCTATTTTGGGTCGAGCCAAGACATCATCTGAAATTGGCCAGTTCAGTTTTGAAAATGTTCCTCTTCCCGGAAATCGTTGCTGCCCGCAGAGCACTGTCTAAGCCGACACGGATTGGTAGTGATTTGCTTCTCAGCTATTTCAATAATGAGCAGTCTGTTGACGCCAGTTCTATTGACTGGGATGGGCTTGGCTTTGAACGAGATCCTGTTGTGTTGCCGGATATTGATGCTGGTGATGGAATCTTTCCTGCCGGCATGCGCTCAGATCTGGCAAGCGTACTGCAAGTTACCTCGGATCAGGACTTGCTATTCGAGCGCGTGACTTATTTAATGCCACCATTGAGGCGTGCCCAGACGAAGGAAATGATCGCTGAGTTCCTCCGGAATCCGGCAAGATTTTTGGATGGCATAGACTTATCCGCACTTGTGACAAGTCTTATTGCTCGGGCATCCGAATTACCAACTATTCTGGTCGATGAACTAAAGCTTTTGAGAGACAAGATTCGCGGATTTCTTGGAGACAGTACAGCGTTACTGAAACTAGGAATGCGAATTACGGCAATCATTGTGCTTGTGGTAATTATGGGGAATCTAATTTATCCGGATGCCGCTTATGGCAAGGGTACAGGTATGCACATAGATGGACTATCCGGCGAACCCATTGGACTGTCTCGTCCGGGACACACGCGATTTGCCAATTTTGGTGCTGAGCCGGAAATGGCTACCGGAGATGGTTTTCGCAATAACCGATATAACAGGGGCGTCTCAGTGGATGAGCGCGGCTATGTTTATCCCGGCAGGACATATTATGGCTATTGCCGTACTTATTATAGAAGTCCTCGTCATAGACGAGAGCACCATGAGATGCCCAATCAGCAAATTGCTCCATACAGATTGACGCCGGAAGCGGATATTTTGGCTGATGGAACAGTTGTAATTGCCATTTCCGATCGTGCTTATCTGCAAATTAGGGATGACGCTTCGACTCTTATTGATATAAAATCTGCCGAGCCGATTGTTGATCTGCGACGTGATCCTGCTCAAGTGTGGCGTATTGGCAATGAGATAAGACGACAACGACTTGGACTGCTTAAGACCATCGACGCCAAGAATAAATGGAACAATTGGCTGAGCTGGATGGATTTTACCCCCTGGTACAGCGAAGATCATGTAGAGCTGAAAAATCTACATGACTCCCTGGAGCGTCTTAATCTGGCAGAGAAAAATCTTGGAACAATCCCAAAGGAAATGCCGGCCGTAGCTCCTGCTCCGGCAAATGGAGCAATAGAGTTATTTAGTGGCGTTTGGATGAATGGTAGTGGTTCATCGCTCATAGTAAAAACTAAAGACGGCTCATTGGCTTTGTTCGATGGTCGGCAGTGGAGTTGTAAACAAAGGAGCACAAAGGAACTGCCGGAAACAAATACGCCTAAGTTGAAAGCAGTTGTTTTATCGTTTCTAAATTCAGAAGTCAAAGACAATGGGGCATATGTGGCCAGGCTACAGGAAAACCTGAAGGACGCGCAAACCGACCGGCGCGCTCTTGAGCGTGATAAAGCAGACTATAATGCCTGTTCCAGAAACACCCGTCCTACAGATCTTGTTGAGTACGGCACATTGCGCATACCGTTGAAAGATGCCGTTCGGAGAACGCAAGAGGATTTGGATAAGACACAGCAGCGCATTCAACTTATAGAACAACAGATTCTTGAGTGGCCGGCAGAGATATATGTGGCTCGACTGATGATCGATACCTTATCAAAGACTTAGGAAGTAATTAATTGAGTCCCTATAGAACAGTAATGTTTGAAAACACTGATCCGCATCCGCCGGAAAGGCAAATGTGGGAAGACTTGGTTAAATCTTGTGACCAAT
>SBAT01000127.1 GCA_005240105.1 Chloroflexota bacterium | reverse complement strand
TTGCCCAAAGGAAATAGCGACGTCAACAAGTTCTGCCAGTCGCTCAATGCCGACACCTGGACCCAATACATGTCCAAGATGTCCACTCGTTCAGGGAAGTTGAACTTGCCTCGCTTCAAAATGGACTACCAAATCAAATTGAAACAATTACTGAGCCAGATGGGCATGGCAGACGCTTTTTCCACTTCAGCCAACTTCTCGCAAATGACTGTACCGCCACCGAAGCCATTCATTGGCGAGGTAATTCACAAGACATATGTGAGCGTAGACGAAGAGGGTACCGAAGCCGCAGCCGTCACCGCTATAGCCATGATGGGTGCTTCTGCACCCGGAGCCCCGGTCAGCCCATTTGTAATGAACGTTGACCATCCATTCTGCTTCGCCGTCGTCTATGAAGGTCAAACAGGAAAACAGACCATGTTATTTGCCGGCAAGATGTTGAATCCGACAAGCAAATAGGCTCAATCACTCTGCCTGTCTTATCGATAGTGTTCGCTGCCCAGGCGTGGCAGCTTCATTAAACCTGAGATTTTATCTAACCTCAAATGCAAGCCTGGCCTTAATTCTGGGTAGATTACCTTTAGGTTGGGCTTTTTGAGGCAAATAAATGGTAACTGATAAGTTTAGACCGGATGACATTAAACACCCGGAACCAAAGCAGGCTGAGCGTCTCGAGAAGGGACAGGATGTCCTCAAGGCAGAGAAGAAGGACGTAAAATTTACCTCCCACACAATTAAGAGCGGCGAAAGCCTTACAGAAATTTGCCAACAGTACGGCATTCCACTGAAGGCGCTTTACGCTGTTAACCAGCACGAACTTGATCCAAAAATCATCGTAAAGGACGGCAAAGTAGCCTACGGTGCTCCAACCTATCACATCGGCGACAAGCTGAACATTCCTAGCCAAGCTGATGTACCGAATGCAGTGAAATATTTCGAGGCTTGGACAAAATCAATCGTTGCTAAACAACGACTGGAAAAGCCTGAGTCACCAATTACATCAGGAAAGCCTCACGGAGCACAACCAGAGAAACCACATTCGAAAACTCAAATCCTGGATGAAGCGCATTTGGCGGCAAGAAGTGCTGCCCTAATGGTCAATGTTACCAGCGAGACACAATACAACCGATTCCAAACAAAAGTCGAAGGACAGGGAGCCATTGAAAGCGGTTGGGATCTGGCCAAGCGCGTGCTCAAACTTGGGGACAACTCTGAAACAACAGAACGAGATTTTGCAAACCAACGTGGCTTGGTTCAACAACTTATAAAAGCTGCCAAGAATGAAAATCTCACACAGTTTGAAAATTTGTACAAGCAATGTACAGGCAAACAATACAATCCGGCAGACTTCAAATTAGCATACAAAAAACCTGAGAAATTAGCATTTCCTGATCTTGCTGAAATGTATGAGAAGTCTCAACAGGAAGGACTGAAAGGCGCTAAGTTGGTTGGAGCAGCAGGTCTTGCCGCTTCAGCATTTGTTCCAGGTGTAGGAGTAGTGACAGGACCACTTGCTGTGCAAATGGCTGCAGGAGCAGGATTGGCCGTGATTGGTTCTGGGCTCGTCGAATATTCCAATTCAGGGATGATAGACCAAAAGCTATTAGACGGTGCGCCGGAAGCAGCCATCGTAGGTGCTTCCGTGCCTGTTGCCATCAGTGTCGGCTTAGTCGGTGAAGGCTTAGCTGGTAACGTCGCTATCAAAACAGCAGCACATGGTGCGACAACAGTAGCCAAAGCAGGCTTAGTCGGCGAAGTGGCAGCGGCCACAGCCGGAGGCATGAGTGGCGGAGCTGCAGCCGGAGGCATGATAGGTGGCGGTCATGCAATTATTGAAGACACCAAGAAAGGCAAGTTCGATCCCGGACATGTTGCATTCAAAACTGCCGAAGGATCCGTATATGGCGCAGTGATTGGCGCTCCTCTGGGAGCAGGCGGTGCACTGCTGAAAAATGTCCGCCATGTATCGGCAGCTGAAGTAGAGGCTCAAGCACGTGCAGATGCAATTGCTTCTGAGGTAAGTGCAGGAGCAAGAGCAGGAGCAGGAACGGCGACTGAGACAGCACCACTAGTTTCATCGGAGGTAGCTACTACCAAGGATTTAGCTCAAGCGTTCAATAAGACTGCTGAACTACAACCACAAATACCTAGCAAAGGAACAACTCAACAGCCGACCGATTTATCTAAGGGCACTCAGCCAACAGACGTATCCAAAGGCACAGTCTCATCTCCACCGGCTGACGCGGGCAAAACAGCTACAAGTACACCGGATGTGGCAAAAGGCACCACTCCTCAAACCGACGCAAAGACTATTCCAGGCGATTGGAGTAAACAAATTCCACCACTGGAAAAGAAAACCGGTGATTTCCCAACGTCCAAAATTGATTCTCCGGAAACAACCAAAACTTTTCCTAAACCACCAACTGATGCCAAACCAACCCCGACGCAGTCAGCTAGTGATGCAGGCAAAACCAGCTCCGGTGATTGGAATAAAGGCTCAACTCTGGATGGCCCACCACAGCAGAAACAAGCAAAACCAGCTGAAGTTACGAAGAGCATCTCTCCTGAAGAAGCGTGGCAGAAGAAGTTGGATAAGCTAGCCAGTGATCCGCTAGTTAAAGACCTGAAGCCTCTCGAGCTTAAAAATGGTTGGCAGGGTGTTGAATACCAACGCAAGATTGGCGGTCGAACCGTTCAAGAGTCATACAATCCAAAAGATGGCTCGAAAGTATTCACAGAAGAATACAAAGATGGCGCAGGCGTACCTCACCGAGAAGTAACCACAACATCAGCCAACGGGCAAGAAGTCACCAACAAGTTTCGAATACGTCAAGGTGCTGATGGCAAACAAGAATTGATACCTGTCTCAAACAAGTGGGAAAGCCACCTGGCAGAATTGAGACGCGATCGATCGATAAGCAATTTGGAAGAAATTCCAATGGGCAACAACTGGCATAAAGTGCGCTATGACAAATCCAATGGAAGGCAAGTTGAAGAAGCGGTTAAAGATGATGGCTCTCGTTACTCAAAAATAGAATACACCGACCATAGAGGCGTACCAAACCGTGAAGTCTCAACAACTAATGCAGATGGACATACTGCGACCAATAAGTTCACACTCGATCAAAATGGACAGTGGAAACATATTGGAAAAACAAGGACAGGAGAAGTGCCCGAAGCTTCTATTCCAAACGGTCCAGCCGAACCATCAAGTAAAGTTTCCCTAGCTAAGCCACCGCAAGCTCGCCCCCTAGAAAAGCTTCAATCAGCGGAGGACAGAATAAAAGCAGGGAAGGGGTGGATAGACGACAAACTTGAGAGCTTGCAATCAGACTCTAACATATTAAGTGCAAAGGAAGTCCAGCTCAAGAAAGGTTGGAAAGCAGTCGAGTACACAGATGCAAGTGGAGCCAAAGTTACAGAAGCCTACAACCCGGAAAATGGCACCAAACACACCACTCTAGACTACGTGTCAAAAGGAGTGCGCATGAAGGTAGAGACTTTGGACGTACCTAAAGACGGTTATAAGTTGCAGCGCATACAGCGACAGAATGAAACGAAAGCATCGGAACTTAAACGAAAAGACCCACGATATGAAGATCTTCCACCAGAACTCGAATGGATAACTTTAGACACCAAGCGTACTACCATTACAAAATCCGGTAAAACGCGTACAGATTACTCCAGCTTCGAAGATGACCACCGATTACACACAAGGGAAGAATAGATCAATCGAAACTCTCAATTCCTGTCTAAAACCCCGACGGAGTAGGCAACGGAACTTCTCTTGACTGTTCTGTCGGCGGCCATTCTGGGTAGTCTGACGAAGGCGACATGTTGCCTGTAGCTGGTTTTTCCGGCATGTCTTTACCCGGCTGATTGGGTGCGTCATTTTGCTGTTGCTGAATTTTTTGTTGTTTTTCTTGCTTTACTTTCTTCTGCTTCGGCGCTCGCTTCTTCTGCATCATCCTTCTAGCATGATGTCTCGCTTTCTGCTGAGCATAACGAGCTGCACTACGAGCCATGCCTTGTCCATAGCCGGAACCATAGCCGCCCCATTGGGCAAATGCCGGAGCAGTTATTACAAGCGTTAGAGCTAAGGAAAGTAAAACAGTTATGCGACTCATAGGACTAACTCCGAACAAGACTCAAACAATAGACTCTCTTACTATAATTAATGGATACAGCATACTACACCTGTCAAGCGCTGGGGCGAATTTATGGTTTTCAATTGGCTATTCGGCAACAAGCAACGCGATGCCCAGTTTGCCCAATGGGTAGAAGCAGGAGCCAAGCAAAGTCATCCTGGCTTATTGGCCGCACTCAATGGACCAACCGTACCGTTGGGGATACTGTCCGTTCCATCCGGCAAAATGGTCATTCAAGATCCTGCAGACCAGTTGTTAGACCCTTGCTTTGATGAACTGGTACCATCCGGCAATTATCCAGTTGATGCAGTTGTGGTAAACAACCAAGGCGATCAACGAATAGCCGCTTTACGAGTAACTGTGACCGATGGAGAAATAGACCATTTCGAACCGGCATGGACAGAACTTTGGCGTGGTTTGACTATTAAGCGTAAAGAACTACCTTGGATTTCTGTCGATTCGGCAACGGTTGGTTTGTTTAGTTTTGAATCGCTATTAGCCTATCTAAGCGCCAATCCTGATGAATTGGACGCGGGACCAAACGCCGACTATCTCTCTGGTAAGCCCAACGATTTATTCAAAGAGACAAAATTTGCTGATGGCAGCAACATGTTCCTTGCAACATCAGGATACGGCGATGGCGGCTACCAATGCTACTGGGCTAAAACAGCAGATCGCAAGCAAGTGGCTCTAATAGCCGACTTCGGACTACTGGGCAAGCCCGACCGAATTGATTTCAACTAACTTTCTTCTCTTATAAGTCTGTGCGCATGAGAGAAACTACGGTAATACCACGAGTCTTTTAGAAATGGCCGTAGATGAATTCCAATTGGTATTTGCACACCATTCGAGTCATAGTGATTAGATCCCGTTGAGTCTATTACCAGCGGCGCGCCGTCTGGTGACACTCCGTGATCGCCCACCCACATAATGACGTGAGCTAACTCACCCTGGTTGTTCTTGATATAAAGCAGGTCACCGGTCTTCAACTGACGAATGAGTGTGTCATAGCCGTTGTCATCGCGAATAACGCGAGCTTCGGTAAATCCGTCGCCACCTGGGCGAGGAATTTGTGTATCAAGCGCTTGCTGTTTGATTCCGGTTTTTAGCTTGATGCCCAGACCATAGTTGTAAATCCAGGAAGAAAAATCACTGCAATCAACACCCTTGGAATTTCTTCCAAAGGCTACTTGCTTCCACGGCCATGATCTGGGCGGATCCCAGTCGGGAATATGATGATGCTGGTAAGGTAGGCCGATGTATTTTACGGCAACTGCCAATAGACGTTGTCTCTTCCAAGACGCTGGCAAATTATCATAATTTTGCAACGGCGGAAAACGACGCGCGACCGGTCCCCAGGCGCCAAATTTCTTTCTTGTACGCACTGAATACCATTCATCAAATGGCACCGACGCTTCTTCGCGAGGGTTATTCCTGGGTTGAAATTGATCAGGTTGATAAAGCTCCTCAGGAGGATACGAAAACTCCACTCGATAGGGCGATTGATAATTGTCGTATTGATACTGAGACAAAACTGGTCCGGACATGCCAATGAAGCCCGCTAATAGAAGAGTTGTGACCAAAACTTTTGTGCGCATTGAAAAAATCATATCACTAGTAAAGGCTAGGGTTCAAGAAATGCACTGACATTGATGTGAAACCGTTTAGACAATGCCATAGCAACATTTTTACTTAGCGAGCGCGAACCTGACAGAAATGCCGAAAGGTTGGATCTATGTCCACCGATTTCCCTAGCTAAAGCACTAACTGAGAGATCATTCTGCTCCATTAGAAATGCGAGCATCTCGCGCGCAGAAACTGGAGGCATAGGTGGTAAATGCTGCTTCTCATATAAGTAAACAAGATGACCAAGGACACTTAAATAATCCAGCTGTCCTGGTGTTAGGGATTCAGGATCATCCGTCAACTCATCGATCATTTTCCAAGCCATCTTAAAGTGGCGTTTAGTTTTAATGGGCACAAGCGGCAACTTTCGAACTAGGCAATAGTAATCATCACCGCGCTCTAGTTGGGCATTCATCGCTTTTTCCTCTTGTCTTTTATCAAGTTCTTATTCCATCGAGTGTACTCATCATGGGTAAAGAGATGCTTCACTACCAATTGCTGTCGAGAGAAGATAACTACTGCAATCAGCCTATAATCATTGCCTTTAATATCAAACACGGTAAAACCATTTACATAATCAACTGATCGAAAGCTATTTCTCAATTCCGCAAAATGACTCCAGGAACCTTTCTCGACGGTCTCTGCCCACTTTGCTAGAGGCTTGCGCGACCAGGAGTGCTCTGTTTGAAAAGCTAAAATGCGTTCTTTCCCAAGAATCTCCACAATCAACATTTCTCCTATTATGTTATCATTTTGATACGTTTGTCAAGCTCAACTCTTTGGGCTGGAACTTTGCTGCGTCCTTCAATACTGCCCGGCAAACGGCTATTGCGGAGACTGAAGCTGCTCCCGCCCTTAACAGAGCATCAGCAGCCTCTGAAAGAGTCGCGCCGGACGTGTAAACGTCGTCAACTAAGACAACGTGCCTTCCTGATGCAAATTTGGAATCTCCGACAAATGCGTCGCTCATATTTTGCATACGAGCGATACGCGACAAACCAAACTGTGCCTGAGTTTTCTTGATTCGTTTGAGTGCCCGAGATTCTACCGGCACTTCAATACGGGTTGATAGATGTCTAGCGATTTCTTCGGCTTGATTGTAGCCCCTCTCCCATAGCCTATCTGGATGCAAGGGGACTGGAACGAGCACAACCTGCTCATCATCTGCTAGTAATGACCATGCCTTCTGCATCAGCAAAGCCAGGTCATAGGCAAGCAGACGATCATCGTCATATTTCAATTTATAGATCAGCCGTTTAATGGGTCCGGTGTACAAACGACCACTGGCAATCGGCAATGAGCCTGGATGTTTCATTGGGCACAACTCGATTGTCGGATTGCAAGCTAGCGTCTGACGCCAACACTCAAAGCAAATCGCCTTGGGAATGTCAATTGTCGGCACTAAGTAATGTTCTGATGCTAGTACTGACGGCGGTAACAACTTGGAACAAACACGACATCGCTCATGAAAAAACACTCCATCTAAAAAACTGAGCCATCGCTGAAAAATGCGGGCAATTCGAAGCGCCATGATTAACCCCTTCGCAACAAATAGGTGTCTATATATGTAAGACGGTCAAGAGGTTCAAAAAGTTCAAAAAAACTTCCTATTTACAACATTGATTTAATGAGATAATGGTCGTTTCCCACCCGGATCGAGACGTCATGCAAACCCAAATAGACGTAGAGCAACTTATTGCCGAGGCTGAGCAAAAACTTTCTACGAAGTTTCAGGAAGTTGATGCTATCGCCATGATCAACCAAGAACGCATTCTTACGGCATTCCGAAATCATCGTGTGTCAGAAGAGTTCTTTGCGGAAAAAACCGGCTATGGACTAAATGATGCAGGGCGTGATGCTATCGATGCAATTTACGCAGATGTATTTCAAACAGAAGCTGCCGCTATAAGAATGCAAATGGTCTCCGGCACACATGCAATTGCTTGCGCTCTGTTGGGCAATCTGAAGCCTGGCGATAGGCTACTTACACTGAGTGGAGCACCCTATGACACACTTGAAGAAGTGATTGGCATAACTGGCGATGCACAGGGGTCCTTGCAATCACTAGGCATTGCCTATGAAGAGGGCAATGTACTGCCATTTATTCACACCGATAGCAGTCTGGAAAATGAATTGGAAATTTTACTAGAAGTGCCTACTGCTATGGTGCACATCCAAAAATCCTGCGGCTATTCTTTTGAACGCATTACCCTCAGCAATAGAGAAATCGGCAAACTCGTTGATCGTGTGCACAAAATAAATCCCGATTGCATCGTCTTTGTCGACAATTGCTATGGAGAGTTTGTTGAAGCTGCCGAACCAACGGCGTTGGGCGCCGACTTAATCGCTGGGTCTCTAATTAAGAACCCCGGAGGAGGCTTAGCCATAACCGGTGGTTATATAGCCGGCAAGCAAAAGCTCGTCGAAAACGCCCTCAATCGACTAACGGCTCCTGGAATTGGTGGTCATCTGGGTCTTAGCTTCAACCAGAACCGTCATATCTTGCAGGGTCTCTTCCTGGCGCCGTCAGTTGTCAGCCAAGCCGTTAAGGGAGCCCTTCTAGCCGCCTACTTGTTTGAAAAGCTCGGCTTGCCCGTACAGCCTGGTCCGTTAGACAGCCGTTTTGACATCATCCAAGCCATAAAATTCGGCAATCAAGATGGGCTCATCAATTTCTGCCGGGCACTGCAAAGATTTTCGCCGGTTGATGCCCATGTGGTTCCAGAACCGGCATTGCTACCTGGTTACGAGCACGAGGTGGTTATGGCAGGCGGTACCTTTGTCTCCGGTTCGACCATCGAATTCTCGGCTGACGGACCCCTTCGTCCACCATTTGCTGCCTATTTGCAGGGCGGTTTGAGCTATCTGCACGTCAAATGCGCTCTAAAAGGCGCCCTTGAACTGGCTCAATCGGGCGAATTACCCTTTTTATCGGCTGCTATTAACAAATAATCAGTGAAGCTTCAGACAAAGTGAGGTTTCCCACCTTCACGAATGCACTTAAATTGCCCTACAATTATTGGCCTGAGGTAACTGCCGGGCTACAATGAGCCTGGGGACCGTGACATCCGTCAGGACATGGAGGACAGTGCATTGGTCACACAAGCAGCTCAACAGGCAAAAAAAGAGCTTCATAGGGAATACGATCGGGATCATGAATTGATTAGACAATCCGAGCCCAGGCCAATCAGCAAAGCCAATCTGAAAATCTTTGCCGGCACCGCCAATCCAGACCTAGCACGCGAAGTTGCTGATTACCTGGAAAAGGATTTGGGTCAGGTCAAGATATCGCCTTTCTCCGATGGAGAGATTTACGTCCAAGTCCAGGAAAGTGTCCGCGGCATTGACTGCTTCATCATTCAGCCTACCTGCACTCCAGTCAACGAAAACTTGATGGAGTTGCTTATCCTCCTAGACGCCTTGAAGAGAGCTAGTGCCGGACGCATCACAGTTGTTCTGCCTTACTTCGGCTACGCTCGTCAGGACAGAAAAGCCGCCGGACGCGAAGCCATCACCGCTAAATTAGTCGCTGACTTGCTCACAACAGCAGGCGCCCAGCGCGTCGTAGCTCTGGACTTGCATGCTCCGCAAATCATGGGCTTTTTCAACATTCTTGTTGACCACTTGTATGGCAGCCCAGTGCTACTCGATTACATTCGCGATCTTCCGCACAAGGACCTAGTCATCGTCAGCCCAGACGTAGGCGGCGTGGCCAGGGCCAGAGCATTCGCTAAAAAGTTGAAAGATGCTCCAATTGCCATCATCGACAAACGCCGTAATCCTTTGCTGCAAAACCAAGCAGAATCACTGACAGTAGTTGGTGAAGTGGAAGGCAAAGTGGCAATCATGGTAGACGACATGGTTGATACCGCCGGTACACTGGTTAAGGGTGCAGAACTGCTCAAGAAAGAAGGCGCGAAATCTGTCTTTGCTTGCTGTACGCACGCAGTTCTTTCGGGAGCGGCAAATAAGCGTATTGATGACTCACCAATCGAAAAATTGATCACAACCAACTCCATTCCACACGATCCGGAAAAGACCTCGAAGAAAATCATTCAATTGAGCGTAGCTAAGCTTCTCGGTGAAGCAATTGCCCGTATTCATGATGACGCTTCTATCAGCGCGATGTTTGAATAATGCTACTTGAATCATTTCCAGTCGGTCCATTGCAGTGCAACTGCTCAATCATTGCTTGCCCTGAAACTAAGGAAGCAGCAGTAGTTGATCCAGGCGGCGATCCGGACAAGATTTTGGCGCTAATCAAAAAACATGGACTGACAGTCAAATACATCCTACATACACACGCACACTTTGATCATGTGCTTGGCTCTCGTGCCATCAAGGAAGCAACCGGTGGAAAAATCTGCTTACACACAGGCGACCAGTGGCTGTACGACAATCTTTCTAAACAAGGAAACATGTTTGGTTTCGATATTACAGAACCATTGCCGGTGGATGTCTATCTAGAAGACGAGCAAGAATTAGAAATTGGCAAGGGCAAGACAAAAGTAATTCACACACCAGGACATACACCGGGCAGCCTTTGCTTTGAACATGGTGATAAAGAGAATGTGCTTTTTGCCGGCGACACACTATTTCGCAGATCAATTGGCCGAACTGATCTCTGGGGCGGTTCTTTTGAAGAAATCATCAAATCCATTTCAGAGCGCCTCTTTAAACTAGAAGACTCGACCCGAGTAATTCCAGGACATGGTCCGGACACTGACATTTGGTCGGAGAAACGCGAAAACCCCTTCCTGACATAGGAAGTTGTTATTTTAGTTTCTGCAACGAACGGGCAAAGTCACTGCAACGCTGCTCAATTACTTGCACAATCGATTGCACCATATCATTCATATGTCCCTGTTGTTGAATAGCTTCTTGAACTGCCGGTAAAGCAGCCTGCACGTTCTTGATCATCGATTCAGCGACGTTTTTGAAGGCCGGTATCCGAACATTTATTCGACTGCACAGACTGGACCAATTGTCAGCCCTAACTGTATTCATGTCCGCCTGCCCACCAATGGACATGGCCATTTTCGTGGTTGCATGACTGTATATCAATGTGCACATGACGTCATAGACTGGAGACAGAGCAATTGTGCCATCGTCAAAATGGATGACGGAAAAGTTTTTGGCGTGACAATCAGCATTACCAACCAAATAATTGAAGATAATTCTTTTGAGTAGTTCCAATCGATCCACACCCGGATAAGTAACCTGGTTTAAAAGATCAAAGCAGTCTTGAAGACCCGGTCCACCATCAGCCTCATATTTTTTTGTTGATACGACACCTAATGCCTGGCAGAAGTCTTCTTGATGGATCCGCTTGATCTTCTGATTGGGTTCGAAATGACGATCAAATCTTTCAATCAACAAATATTCAATATTGCCGGCTCGGCTTAACTGCACATTGGCAGTTTGCAATCCAGCAGCTTTTGACAAAGACATGCAAAGGAATTCGTTTTCTACAGAGCCATCCAAGCCTCTGACCGGTGGTTTCAAGATATGAGTAGTCGGTACATCCGGCAAGGGAATACAAAGCTCTTCGTCAATCAAACACAGAGCAGCTTTATCTTGCACACCGGCAAGCGATATGCGCACTCCATCAACACCGGCAAAAAGCGGGCGCTTTGGCAATTGCTCAAGATGTTTGTGCAATTCTTTTTCGTTTAACGGATGCCCTTCAAGTTTATAAAGCGCAGTCTTGCGCAATGGCTCGCTTGGTTCAGTTACAGACACAGCGCCGGCACAATCAAAACCAATTTTAGATAGCAGTGAGAAACTGCTATTGGATCTAAGTCCATATAGCCGAGCGATTAGCTTTTTGGTCTCTACCGGTTCCGGCAGAAGACCGCCGAAGAACGCCTCACAAGATTTGTTCTTGTATGACTCTTCGCTTACGGGCATACTGAGCGAAAGTGGTCTCTTGCCTCCCTCG
>SBAT01000395.1 GCA_005240105.1 Chloroflexota bacterium | reverse complement strand
TCCCTCGATACTTTCCAAAATTGACTTTAAAACTATTCGGGCTTTCCGCACACAATGTGTCTACGGAGATAAGACCTATGGCATGCAGTAATTTAGCTTGGGATTGGCGATAGCCGATAAAAGCTTCTACCCGGCGTGACAAAGCACTGATATAGTCACGTTGGGCTTGAATCAATTCCAGGTTGGTGCCTAACTGATATCGCAGACGCAAGTCTGCCAAACGCAACGCTTCACCGGAGGCAGCCACTGCTTCCGATGTCACTTGAATCTCACTTTCTGAAGTGGCAGCGTCCAAGAATGATTCGTGGACATCTTCGATTACTGTCTGCAATTCCTGATTGGCATTCAGCATTGCCTTACGAGCCTGCGCTCTGGCTGAAGCCACATCACCTAAGGTGGGGACACCAGCACCGTAGAGTAGCCAATTCAAAATGAAGCCACGACTGAAAGTCGAATTAGCGCCGCTGCCACTCTCTGAAATACCACCGGCCGAAACGCTACCGCCAACAGGAATCACTACGCTGCTACTACCGCCATTACCAGGACCGCCACCGCTAACACCCTGGTTCATGATGTTGGCTGTGAAGAAACCAGCTCGTGGGTAGAGAGCGGAAGCGGTAACCTGCATCGCTCTTCTTGCGGCCAATCGCAAGTGTTCGTACTGCGCCAACTCTGGTCGATTGATAATTGCCAGGGCAGTAAGCTTTTCCGGTGACAGATTGTGATCGACTAATTCTGTCTTAGTAATGCGGTCATCCACTGGAGCAAGGTTTACCAAAAGACTTGAATTAAGGGCCACGGATAGTTTAAGAGCTGCTTTTCGAAAGGCAACTTGTTGCCTGATCAAGGCTTGCTGGTCTTCCGCTAGCTGCGTCTTCGATTGCATGATTTCAAAATCAGTGCCGTGACCAGCCGCCTTCAGGTCCTCATTGACCCTCAATTGAAACTTGGATACTTCAACTGCCTTCGTGCGAATTGTAAGCAGTGCACGGTTCAGCACCAGGTCGTAATACTTCTGGGTAACACTCAAAAGCACGTCCTTTGATTCTGCAGAATATGCGTGCTTCGAGGCAAGTGAATTATGTCGCGCTTGCAACATACCAAACAGCGATGCACCACCCTGGAAAACTGGGTAGATCATCATGATGAAAAACGGCGATTGCGAAGTCGTGATAGGACCGCTAGATGTTTTTTGACTTATCAAGCTCATAGACATAGTTGGCAAAAAGCCGCCGAATGAGCCGAGATACTTGTATTGATTGGCGTCGAAATCCGCCTTGGAAATTTGAATTGGTAAGTTATTGCCAAGCGCTAGCATCAGCGCTTGCTTCAAAGAAATAGGTTCCGTGTAGGACGCCTCAAGCTTGATCGGCGGTAATTTGTTTTGTCCCATCGGAATTATTTGGTTGAACGGGACGGCCGGAATGATAACCGAGTCTTCCAGCTGTATTTCCGGCACCAAGTCGCCAATGATCGGTTTGAGATCTTCCAGGACACCCGGATCGGAAGGGCGCATATTCGAGCTAACCGGCGGGACCATCGTGTCCGGAGGAGGCGCATCGTCTCTGACGGCGATTTTTTTATTGGGCGAGGAAGCCCGGTTGTAAGCAGGTGACCTGGCGACACCTGTTGACGACTGTGCGATAACTGGTAGGCAGTGCGTACCGGTCAGCAAAGCGGCAAGTAGTGTAGTAACTCTGCGCATGGGGGTTTCCAGCTACGGCGTCGAGGATATATACGCGCGGAATGCGCTCACCCAAGATGCTCCAGGGCACAGATGTTAATGGTACTACCCAACATCGCCGAATGACGGAGATTAGCAAATGCTCAGTCGGAAACAGCTCACTATGTCCGCTTGATTATGAGGCTACGGCTCGACTGGTCCGGCAGTAACCGACTTGCGCAAGTGGAACATGCCTCTGACCACTAAAACTACCAGGGGCAAAACACCAACGATTACAAACGTAAGATCTCCGGCGACACGCAGCCAGGTAAACATTTGAAATAGCTGTCCGTGCATAAACTCTGGACTACGAGCATACCAAAAGCCTTGGCTATAACTAGCAATCATTTGAATAACGCCAGCTGGAAATATGTTCAACATGAGCATGAGCAAAAGTCCAACGTTCAGTCCCCAGAAAGACATGGCAGCTAGACGATTACTCCAAGCGCTTTCGTCCATCAAATACCTGGTACAAAATAGGATAGCTGCCACCGCGAGATTACCGTAAACGCCCATTAAGGCCGCATGTCCATGATTGGACGTCAGATAGGTAGCATGTTCATAGTAGCTGACAATCGGCGTGTTGATCAAAAAGCCAAAGACACCGGCTCCAAGAAAGTTCCAAAATCCAACGGCTATAAGAAACATCATCGCCCAGTAATGCGAGAAGTTCTTAATAGAACCCTCTACTTTAGCAAGGTGCACGAATTTCCAAGCTTCCATTGTAAGCAAGGTCAATGGCACCACTTCCAGTGCCGAGATCATAGAGCCCAATGCCATATTAATTGCTGGTTGCGCAGTCCAGTAGTAATGGTGCCCAATTCCAACAATGCCACTGCCCAGATACAACAAGACGTCTACATAGATCACGGACAGGGCCGACTTCTCAGAGACCATACCCAAGCTATAGAAGAAATAGGCAACGATGATTGTCGTGTAAAGCTCGAATATACCTTCAACCCAAAGGTGCACAACCCACCAACGCCAGAAATCGGCAACAGCAAAGTTGGTGCCTGGGTGATACATCATGCCGAAACTAAAGAATAGCGGGATAGCCAGTACGCCATAAAGGAGCATATACGGCAGGCTGCCGTGATCTTTTCCTTTCAGCAAAGGAGATATGCTGCGAAAGACGATGAAGGACCACAGTACCATTCCAATAGTTAAGAGTGCCTGCCAAAAACGCCCTAACTCAAGATACTCCCAGCCCTGATGACCGAACCAAAACCAAAAATTGCCAAGCATATTTTTGATGCCTAACCATTCACCGGCGATGCTGCCGACAGCAACAATTAGAATAGCCACAAACAGGATCTTTACTAACCAATGCTGACCCTTAGGCTCGTGCTTGGACAGCATTGGTGCCAAAAACATACCGGCTGCCAACCATGCCGTAGCAATCCAAAATATGGAAAGCTGTAAGTGCCAACTGCG
>SBAT01000021.1 GCA_005240105.1 Chloroflexota bacterium | reverse complement strand
GGCACGAAGTGTGCGATACCGCATATTGCCGTCGACCGGCCATTGCTTGCTATGCAGAGGATGCTGGGAGCAATGCAACCAAAGCGTTTCCTTCCTCCTAATGGTATTCACCCAACAGCAGTAGTTGATGAGACTGCAACCATTGGTGAAAGAGTAGCAATTGGCCCAAATGTAGTTATCGGACCCGGATCAACTGTTGGTGACAACACAGTAATCATGTCCGGCTGCGTCATCGGCGGCAAAGTAACAATCGGCCGCAATTGTTTATTACATCCAGGCTGTTTAATTGCCGACTACGTACAAATCGGCAATCGTGTGATCATGCAGCAAGGAGCAAGTATAGGCTCAGACGGTTTCTCCTATGTAACCGAGAAGTTGTCCAATATCGAGCGTCGCTTAGCCGGCATTACACCACTTGCCAAAGAGCGGAACAGCAACCTGAAGATACCCAATATCGGCAACGTTGTAATTGAGGACGATGTAGAAATTGGTGCAAACGCCACAATCGACAGAGCAACCGTCGGCTCGACCAAAATTGGTGCCGGCTCCAAAATAGACAACCTGGTCATGGTCGCCCATAACTGCACCATTGGTGAAGACGTCCTAATCATTTCGCAATCGGCCGTAGCCGGCTCCTGCAAGATTCATGACAGAGCAATTCTTGCCGGTCAAGTTGGTCTCAAGGACCACATAACAATCGGAGCGGACGCCATTGTGGAGGCACAAGCCGGTGTCATAACCGACATTGAAGAAGATGCAATTGTGCTTGGCTCACCGGCACTTCCTGCTCGTGAGACTCTGACCAATATTGCCTACAACAGGAAGGGTGAGCAGATGTACAAACAACTGCGTGCTCTGCAAAAGAAAGTCGATGAGCTGGAAGCTAAACTCAACGGCAAAGCAATGGCCGCCTCAACGAAATAGGAATAAGCAAATGCAGTCCAACTTATTGGATAGAAAACCAATCACGTTCGAATCCAAAGGATTGACCTCCAAGCAAAACATCAAAGTTGAAATCAACTTTGCCAAGCCTGGACATGGCATTGTTTTTCAATTGCCCGGCGAAGTAGATATCCCAGCTAATGCCGACAGCGTCGTTAACACCCTACGCAATGTTGTACTTGGTCAAAGCTCAAACCGTCTTTGCATAGTCGAGCATTTCCTCTGTGCTACAAGCCTCTTTGGTTTGAATGACCTATTGGTAAAGGTAGACGGCCCGGAAATGCCGCTTGGTGATGGCAGTGCCAAGATTTGGTTCGACTTGTTTGAAGCCAATGGGCTAAAGCCCCAGGCAACTGAGGCAACAATAGAATTACCAGAGGTAATTACTTGCGGCAAGGGCGACAGGCTTTTGTTGGCTATACCTGACGAGTCCTTTTCAGTAACTTATCTGATGGATTGGAACCATCCCAAGATAGGCAAACGGTGGCAGACTTGGAATAGTTCCATGGCACCTTTAGAAATCTTCAATGCCAGAACATTCGGCTCATTGAAAGAGCATGAAATGTTGGGGCTCACAGAAGACGTTGTCAGCCTAACTGAAGACAGCTTTACACAACCCCTGCATTTCGAAGATGAACCGGTTAGACATAAGCTCTTAGATCTCATAGGCGACCTGGCACTTTGCGGCTTCAATCCACTAATGATAAAAGCTCGTTTCGTAGGCATAAAATCCGGTCACGAGCTTGATGTTGTAATGGCTAAAAAACTTAGAATAGCTATTTCCAAATAGGCGGAGAAAACGAATGAACAACTTTTACAAGCTAGCAGCACTAGCCTGGACTTTAACAATCCTTACGCAACCAGTTTCGGCTGAACAAACAACCAGCGAATCGAAAGGCATAAACCTAACTATCTACAATCAAAATTTTGGTCTGGTTAAGGATGTGCGCTCAATTGAACTTAAGTCAGGACTTAATGATATCCGATTTGAAGATGTTGCTGCTCAAATAGATCCCACTTCGGTAAGCTTCCTCTCTTTGACTGCTCCTAACTCAGTTATTGTCAAAGAGCAGAATTACCAATACGACCTTTTAAATCCCAGTACAATTCTTTCCAAATCCATAGGCAAACAAGCTAGATTTCGCCAATTTTTGGGCAATGGACAAATCAATGATATTACCGGCACGCTTCTCAATGCGCCACAAGTAACCGTATCCGATCCCAATGGTAATTTAGCGGTAAACTCTCAGGGATTGGTAATTAAAACTGCCGACTCGATAATACTTAATCCGGCAGGTCAAATTGAATTGGCAGGACTGCCACAAGGACTGGTATCAAAGCCATCGTTGCTTTGGAAGATTGAAACCAATAAACCAGGCACCCACGAAACAGAAATTGCCTACCAGACTCAGGGTCTAAATTGGCATTGCGACTATATTGCTGTAGCCAACGAAGATGACACCAAGGTTGATCTTACCAGTTGGGTAACCTTAAACAACTCATCGGGTACTAGCTATAAAAACGCTGCACTAAAATTGGTAGCAGGGACACCACACCTGGTGCCGCGAGTAGCTCCTAGAGCCAGGTATGATATGGGTGTTGGATCAATGTCCATGGCCGCCAAAGAAAATTTTGTCGAACAGTCTTTTGCCGAATATCATCTGTATAAACTAAATGGCGTGAGCGATGTTAATCAAAACGAGACAAAACAAATAAGTCTCTTCAATGCGGCCGACATACAAGCGACCAAGACATTGGTAACAGAAGGTCAGCCAATTTTCTGGCAGCTGCCCAACCAAGACGATAAGCAACCCGTTCAAGTAAAACTAGAAATAAAAAACAGCAAGGCAAACAATCTTGGCATGCCTCTGCCACAGGGCAAAGTCCGCGTCTACAAGCGAGATCAAGATGGTTCCTTGCAATTTGTCGGCGAAGATGCCATTAACCATACCCCTCGCGACGAGAGCATCAAGTTGCAACTGGGCACTGCTTTCGACGTTGTTTGCGAACACAAGCAGACGAATTTCCTGCAGGTATCAGATCGCATAACCAGACTTAGCTGGGAAATAACCTTACGCAATCAGAAAGACAAACCGGTAACTGTTATAGTCGTTGAGCACGCCCAGGGACAGTGGAAAATTTTGAATTCCAGCCAGCCCTTTGACAAAAAGGACGCGCGTACTTTTGAATTTAAGGTACCGGTACCTGCTCACGGTGAAGCTAAGGTCACCTATCAGATCGAGATCAAAAGCTGAAACTATTGAGCAGTTTCAGTTTGAGTGGTGGACTCTGTAGTCTCGGTCGTTGATTCTGACTGAGTTGTCCCGTCAGTTGTTGGCATAGCTGGCATGGTTACTGCCGGCGGTGTAATAGTGGTGTTCCTTTCTACCCTGTATTCAGTATTTTGAGCTGGGTACCATGTACTTATAGCCGTTGAGCTAGCAAGATACACGAGAAATACAATCAGAGCGCCTAAAACGAGGGCTAACAGAAGATTAACGGCTGAATTAGAGTCGTCTTTCTTCTCTGTAATTTGTATAACCTCGGGCTCACGTTCTTTAATGTCCATCAGACCTCCTAGTTCCTGTAGGCTCACGGCAACAGAAACAAATTCAGTAGTTGTTCAGGCTCAGATGAAATGTGCCCCTTTAATGTTCCTAGAGCCAGTCAATAATCAAAGAAATATTTAGATATACTCTCGGGTTTTTATCATTAACTTGGGTAAGAAAAGGGTACGAATATTCCCCGGGAACGTGCTAATTATGAAATTTCACCTATTGGGACTCATATCACTCTCACTTTTACTTTGCCATACAGATGTCCCAGCCTACGCTCAGGCTAATGATCCCTTCAGACACACTCTGCAAGTCACAGGCAGAGAACCGGGCTCTTACAATATCGGAGCCAGTGTCCAACCAAGCAAACCCAAACCTATCCCCTTGGAGCAGAATACACCTCTACGGGACGCAACTGTTCGGGCAGTCATGGGTGAGACCACGGGTGACGTACCATCCGTTGATCCTGATACCACTTTTCTCGTTAATCAAACTATGGATTTACAAGCTGCCCAAGCAGCAGAGCAGCGCAGACGCGCGCAGTCTAGACCGTCGCCATCATCCGGCTCTTCCTCCGGCTCATCTTCCAGTTCGTCACGAACCCCTTCCCGGCAAATGAGTTCCTCTGGGTCATCGGGTTCGTCGGGTTCACCCTATCAATTGCTTACCGATGGAAGTCTCGGCTCTGACTTGCTTACAGAACAAGCAATTGACGCCTTTTATTACGGACTGCCCAACGACGTCGCCTCAGCACTATACAACTTTTCACACAACCGAAGCACTCCATCTGTCGCAGACGACCCCTATGTGGGTTACGCTGAAGCAATGCACAATGGCGATTTTCAAAAAATGCGTGATCTAGCTAATTCACCATATATCGGTGATTTTAATGAACGAATCAACATGCTGGGGACTGCCGGAGCTGCAGCTTTACGAAATTTGTCAGATCCACAAAATCCAAATAAAACCGCCGCCAAAGACGCACTACAGAAAATTTCCGAAGATTTACATTATGCCGGAGAAGGTCTTGATCCAAATGATCCCAACAACGCCAAACTCCGGACCATTTGTGCAGAAATATCCCGCATCTGGGCTAACTTGTCACAGCCACCTACACAACCGAACCAGTAGAAACAGTAAGGTTTGCTACAGGTCCAAGTCTTTTAGAGTCTTATCTTCAGGCGTTTCGCGATGCGGCACAGGAGCAGGCATTGGATTTAATGCCCCTGGTTCAAGAATTGGAGTTTTGGTCGCCGTACTGCCGGACTTCGACAAAGGCAATTTCCCACCTAAGGTGTAGGACTTATAGAGGGTGCCATCAATATAGACTCTCAACTCATATCCAGCTTTGGCAGCACCGGCAGAAAACTGAAACGGTCTAGTTTCATCACCAGACAAAGGTATTTCAAACTCATCGATTAGCCGGCGCTCTTGTTGCCAGAGGACTCGTCCCGATGAAGGGTCATAAACGTCTGCCTTAATGGAAAGGGAACTTACTAAGTCCGGACCTGGATTCCATACATTGCCTTTAATCGAAGCAGTGCCTCCAGAAAAGGAAACATCTACTCCGCGCAAAGCAATTTTGCCGCCGGCCTTTGTAGTATCCATTTCTTTGGCTTGCTGCAAATAACCATATCCGGTATCAGATTCGCCCTTGTCCAATAATTCCTTGCCGCGTCGCTCTAATAGAATTGCCAGCTTCTGCTTGATCAAGTCTGCTGCCGGTTCTTGCCCGTAGAGGATCATTGCCTTTTGATATTGATCAATTGCCAAATCAAGATCACCTTTACGTTCGTAGATGGCTGCCGTTCGCTCTAGATTGGCCGGGCGCTCAACTGTTGTATTCAATTTCGTCAAATAGGAAAGGGCCTTAGGATCATCGCCGGCTGCTACATATTTATCGGCCAGCCTTTGGTCAATTGTTACCAGTCGAGCATCTGCTTCTGCAAACCGGCTACCTTCGCCTAATTGCTTTACTTCTTCCCAGCACTGCTGAGCCTTCTCTAGGTCACCGTCGCGCAGGGCAATATCACCCCACAAAGCATCCAGATCAGCTAATTCACCACGCTTACCAGGCACTCCTGCTTGCGCAAGCGGCCTTAAAAGTTCAATTGCCTTTTCAAATTGCTCACGCTGCCGATAGTAGTTAGCTAACTCCGAAGCTAATTGTGGTTCAGACACAACGCTTACACCCTGTTGTTGAGCTTGAGTTATCAACTGCCAGGCTTTATCGACCTGATCAACGCCAACATAGGCTCGAGCCAACGATAATAGAACTCGCGGATTGTTCGGATGTTCGGATAATGCCTTTTCAAAAGTCTTAACAGCAAAGGCATATTGACCGTTAGCCAGTTCTTTCTGTCCCTGAGAGACAAGGCGATCATCACTTGTCGGTCTGGTCAAAAAGAAATACGTGCCACCGGCGAATAAGACAATAATCGCAAATGCTACGAGGACACCCAAACCAACAGGAATATTACTCCGATGGAGTTTGTTCTTCAGCGTACCGCGCTTTTGTTGATGGTGTCTGGCATGATCATGGTCTACCGCGTGAGTTTCACTACCACGAGAAACTTGATAATACTGGGGTGGATCTACCTCACTAGTTTGCGCCTGAGCCTCAAGCGCTGCCCCGCAAGAGACACACTCTTTGTAATGAGCCGGTAAAAATAATCCACATGAATGACACTGCATTTAGTAAAAAGGGCGGGGTTAACCCCGCCCTTCCTTTATGATTCGGCCGAGACTACTTGATCTCGACTTTAGCACCAACAGCTTCAAGCTTTTGCTTGATCTGTTCGGCTTCTTCTTTCTTGACCTTTTCCTTGAGCGGCTTAGGAGCGGCATCAACGAGGTCCTTAGCTTCTTTCAAGCCGAGTCCGGTTACTTCGCGGACGATCTTCAGAACTTCAATCTTCTTATCGCCGACGTTAGCCAAGATGGCATCGAAATCGGTGCGCTCTTCAGCAGCGGCAGCGCCGCCACCAGCACCTGGCATTACAGCCATTGCCATAGGAGCAGCAGCTGTGACACCGAATTTGTCTTCCATTTTCTTTTTGAGATCTGCTGCTTCCAGCAAAGTCAAAGAACCGATTTGTTCGAGCAAATCATCAACTGATATTTTAGTTGGCATTGTTTATCTCCTTAGATAAATGTCGTTAGTTAATAGATTCCTATTGCGCTAAGCTGCGTTGTTTTTCTTCGCAACTTCCTCGGACAAGACAGCAATATCGCGAATGATTGCTTCCAGCATGCCAGCAATGTTTCTGGCGCCGGAATCCAAACCACCCATAATGCTTGCCAAAAGCTGCTCTTTGGATGGCAATTCCGCGAGGTTTTTGACCTCTTTCTCGGAAATGACATTTCCATCAAGCACCGCACCACGAATTGCACCCTTCTTCAGATCCTTCATGAAGTTCACTGTGGTCTTAGCAGGAGCAGCTGGATCGTCTAAACCGATCACGAGGGCTGTTGGGCCCTTAGCTAATTCCTTAACCGAAGCAAACGGTCCATCATTGGATGCGATTTTGATGAGTGTATTCTTGGCGATATGGCATTTGGCATTGTCCTTATCCAACTTGCGGCGGAAAAGCTGAAGCTCAGCCACCGTCAAGCCACTAAGGTCAGTAACGATGATGACTTTGCCACCACCGATTACTTCGCGCAAATCAGAGACCATCTCTTGTTTGCGTACTTTTGTAGCCATTTCAAACTCCCCAATAAAGCAAAAATCCCGGGGTCTTTTCAGCCTCAGGATCACAAATGAGGAGTTGCCTCCCCTTCGACATTTATCGATTTTGTGACCTCAAGCCGGCAGGTCATACGACCTATTACGCTCAGCTCTTACGAGCCTTGCACCAGACTGTCTACAGTCTAGATATGGATATTTAGTTCCCTAGACATCCAAGCTGACAATTTTTGCAAGTTCACCCCTGTTCGTCAAGAGAAAATGGCACTGCTGTGAGATATTATTAAGGGATGATCGACATTCCCAACAACCCGTTCGAGAAACACGTCTTCGTCTGCGTATCCGGCAAGACCTGCCCGGGGCAGGGTTCAGAAGAGGTGCTGGAACTCTTGCGCAAAGAGATCAAAGAGCTTGGGCTCAAGAGCAAGATAAGGATAAACAAGGCCGGCTGCTTCGACCAATGTGGCAATGGCCCAATGGTTGTCGTCTATCCGGATAATGTCTGGTATGCCCATGTAAAACCATCAGACTGCCATGAAATCATCCAATGTCATTTGCTCAACAATCAGCCAGTAGAAAGACTGCTTTATGACCGTTCCGGCAAAATTTGTTAACTGGGCTTCATCTTAGACCTACTCATGTTTTACTCTTGGCATCTACCCTTAGCCACCACCTGTGGTGTGTTCTGCTGTGAAAAGCTCATTAGCTCTTGATTTCCTGGGTTAATTGTAATTTGTCACGTCCGAGAATCTATCTATAATTATCGACGGTGCTTTGATTACCCGTGAGTAATACGATGCTCGATGATTCGGTAAGGAAATTGAGAATGCGTAAGGATGACCCCGGTAGGGAAGGTCTCTACGCCACTCGCTGGGGAATTATCAAAGGGCTTGCCCGCCAGATGGACAGAAAATCAGGCGATCCAACCTGGCAAATTCGCCGTGATTCACTATCCGAACTAACCGAACAAATCCTTTCTACCTATCAAACTGGAGCCAGCCACGATCGTTCGCACTGGGTCAATCAACTGGCTCAAGATAGCGTGTCATACGTAAGCAGCTTGCGCAATGCACAGAATAAGCAAGCCTCCGAAGAAATCAATTTACAGAAGTCGACAGAGGAAATGGTGCAGAAAGCATTTACTCTGCTCAGGACTTACGCTTTTGAATTCAATAATGCTGTGGGATTGTCGGAGCTACATGTAACTTGTACAAAGCCAGACACTGTTACAGAGGTAACACGATACAGTTTAAGCAGAGAGCCAATTGCGACATTGACCAATTACAGGGCTCGCATTTCTACTCGCTTTTTCAGCCTTGTAGTTCGCGGCAATGAAGGTACAGTTGAGTTTTATTTGCTGCCAGTTCAGAAAGTTATCGGCATGAGTAAAGCTGAACTAGCTTACAGACCGGTAGCTCGTCTTATGGGGCAGCTTAACGGACCGCAATCATCCTGGATGATTGGCGACCAGGAGTTAAGCGGAGAGAAGCTGGAAATCCTGCTTTCCGACCTATTTAAGGAACTCATCGAATATAGCCGCCAATTTATTACTCGCGGGCGATAAAAAAACCTTCCAATAGGGAAGATTTACTCTGGGTACGCCAGAGTAATCATGGAAGAACCAATTACCGTATTAATCGTAGAGGACCATCAGGTAACCCTTGATGGTTTAAGCATGGGCTTGTCTCGCGAGCCGGACATTAAGGTAGTAGGCACAGCCGCAGATTCAAACAGCGGGCTTAATATCGCCAAAGAGCTTAGACCGGACATTATCTTGCTGGATTTACATGTTCCAGGCGATACCGGACCAAAGTCAATGGTGCAGTCTTTCTTGTCCATTCCAGGCTGCCGAGTAATCATATTTTCCGGCGAAAGCCGCATGGCTTTCATACAAGTGGTTATGGACTTAGGTGCTTCTGGTTATCTTTTAAAATCGGAAAGTGTGGCCAAGGTTGCTGAGACAATTAGACAAGTTATGTCCGGCAAACGGTCGATTATTTCCAAGGATTTGGTTGTGGACAAAACAAAGCTAACCAAATCAGAGGAAGAAGTGTTGAAGTCCCTGGCCCGAGGCATGAAGTATCAAGACATAGCTGATACAAGAAAAACTTCTCCTGCAACAGTCAGAAAACAGTGCGAGCTTCTGCTCTTAAAATTAGGACTGACCAGTCGCGAAGAGCTCATCGCCTGGGCAGTGAAGAAAGGCTTCGGCAGCCTGGAAAGTGAAAAATGAGTTGGCTGGATAAGGCACTGACAGCAATCGGCCTTGCACGTTCAAGCCCTGAATACCCACAACAAGAAAGGCGAAAAACAACACGCAGGGCTTCCGATCTGGCACCGGCGAAAATGCGATCAATTTGGGAGCATTCGTTGGATGAAATTGCCACTCCTCGTCCCATCGTGGCCGAAAAGGACAAATCCGTCGGACTGCGCTCTCCAGGTCCGACCAAAGTCTGGTACGACCTTTGGTTGAAAGAACTCATTAGGCAAATAAGTTCCGAGAAGGCTACGCCTAATGAAGCAAGCGATCCGGAGCTTGTAAGCGAATCTACCAAGAGCATGCTCGTTACTATATTTGATGCCTTGGTGACTTTGATCAGCGAGTTTAACGAAGCCGCAGGCCTTGCCTCTCAGAAAGTAACTGTCACAGAGCCACACAAATCAAACAATTACTATCGTTTCCGCGTCTCGACTGCAACCTGGAGCCTTACAGCCAGAGGTCAAAAGGGAGTAATTGAATTCTTTCTCCTGCCGACAGGCGAACTAATCAATATCAATGAAAACGAAACATCACGAAGACTAAGAGCATCGCTCAATTTAAATACGCAAACATCTCCTTCTTTCTGGAGCATTAATGGAATGCCCATGGACGTTCATGAATCAAGAGTGCTGGTCAGGAACCTATTTAAAGATCTAATCCTAAAATCAGCTAGTGAGCTTAAAACAAGCACTCAATCCTTAAGCCCAGCTGTCGATATAAGCGGCGACACAATGACTCAGATCTTGCACGATATGGCCATTGAAAAGCAAAATCTGGTGCAGAAAATTGTCCTACAACAAGAAGAAATCCAAAAGCGGATAGCACGCGATCTGCATGATTCGGTAATTTCAGATGTGATGATGCTCAAAAGGGCCTTAACCGAATCCTCATTTGATAAGGCAAGGGTGACTAACACGCTTGATGGGATTAATGAAAAGCTGAGAGAGATTTGCCATGACCTCGCTCCACGTGACTTGATTGACTGGGGTCTGCAACCTGTTATAGAAGATCTGCTTCAACGCGCTGCAGAAGAAACAGCTGCCGACTGCTCGTTTAGCTGTGACTGCCAACTCCCTGAGCTTTCGGAAAGTGTTCAGCTGCACATTTTCCGCATCATCCAAGAATGTCTCACCAATACTGTGAAATATTCATCTGCCACACGTATTGAGGTAAGAATAGACAGGACTCCAGGCGAACTGATATTTGTCGTCGAAGACAACGGCAAAGGCTTCAGCCAGGACGACAACGAAGGGCGTTCGGCCAAAGACGGTGGTTTTGGTCTGGGCGGCATGCACGAAAGAATTGATCTGATCCGCTGCTTTTACCCAGCCAGGCTAACAATAGAATCCCAACCAGGCGCCGGTACCAAGGCTTCTCTGGTCCTGGCTATAGGCTGAAACTGCCAACTGCCTGGGATTTACGCCAATTATGAACAAAACGTTAACCGCTTGAGGCTATCAGTTCTACATCCGCATAGGCTTGTACACCAAGGCTTTCCAGCATTTTATACGCACTTTCGTTAACTAATTTCGTGTATTTCCGCAGCCCTTGGAAACCCCTATAGTAACGCCAGGTTGAATGCGCGGTTGGCGCAAGGCAAATTAAAGAGGGGACGACAACATGCTTAATATAGGAAAAACGAGACTAGTTACATCGGCTAATCCAGCCAGTCGAGAAGAATTTCTCGATTCACGTTGGAGACATTCTGCTGGCGAGATAAAGCGCTATGACAAAGCATCATTTGGAAACGGCAGCAATCGTTATTATGATGAAACAGCTGATCTGACAGAACAAATTCTCTCCAGCTACAACACATGCGCCAATGAGCGTCGGTCCAGCTGGATGCGTAACCTGGCTAAGGACTCAATTGAATTTATTGCTGATGTCCGCGGTATGCAATACAAGGCAGTAAGGAAAGAAACCATTTTCAATCAGTCTATTGCCCACATTGTCACCGAAATCTTTACTATGCTTCGCGCTTATTCCTTTGAATTCAATCACTCGGTTGGTTGGAATGACCTCTACATCACCTGCTCCAAACCAGGTTTTGTCACCGAAGTTACCCGCTACAACATATTCCGTGAGCCGATTGAATCGATAACTAACTTCCGTGCACGTCTATCGACTCGCAGTTGGAGCGTCGTAATAAGAGGACGTAAGAACAAAATCGATGTGATGCTTATACCAGTTTATAAAGTCATCGGTCTAAGTAAAGTTGAAACCGAATTTCCACCAATCCTTTCTTTGACCGGCACACTTACTAAGCAACAGGTCCAATGGCATCTAAATGACCAACCACTCTTGGAAGGACAATTGGAAACACTAGCCATGGAAATTTTTGCATCACTCATTCATAAGAGTAAGGAAGCAATACAAAACAATGTTGCACCAGTCAACAATGACGATCTACCAGAAGTAGAGCTTGAATCAGCCTAAGTCCTCCTCAATAGGCACCACAAAGAACGGCGATGATCACCTCATCGCCGTTCTTTTTTGCTGCCCAAGATTAAATAAGACAGCCAATTTACCCACTTTCTTAAATTGTCCTAATCTTTGAAATGGTCATTCCATGCGCCTTTCAAGCGTTTCATACACATATTAGTGCACGTACTTATGCGAATTCACGCCAGTTTCAGAAACCGGTATACATATGGATACAACGCAGCTTGATTAGCTCTCGCAAGCAGCACCCCTCAAATTAAGGACAATAAAACAATGATGGCTAAGGACAATTCAAAACAAACAATACGTGCTAATCAAACCGTTAATGCGATTTTTCACGACTCAAAATGGCGCGATGACAAAAGATCGGAAGTCTACGACAGGGATGGACTGTACCGTGGAATTCCTTACACTCACGACTACCGCAGCGCCCTGAGAGAGGAAATTCTAGCCAAACATACTTCAAACCAAGAACTCGCGTGTTCGGACTGGATGCGCAGTTTAGCTCAAACATCAATGTCTGTACTTGCCGCTTCCAAAGGCACTCGTTTAAGGACTGTGGAACAGCAAGCTAAGTTTGACAACTCGACAGCCGACCTAATCGGCAAAATGTTCAGCATCCTCCGAACATATTCTTACGAATACAACCACTCGATAGGTTGGACCGAACTGCATATTACCAGTTCTATTCCTGGATTCGTCACGGAAGTCTTACGCTACAACTTACTCAGAGAAGCTTCAGAAACACTGACTTATTTCAGAGCACGACTGTCAACCAGTAGCTTTAGTCTGGTCTTGCGTGGACGGAATCACAAAATAGAAGTCTTTCTGATACCAGTCGGCAAATCCATTGGACTCACCCAAAGCGAAAAAGACTTCAAGCCTGTCTTGTCTTTTAGCAGCCGTGCCGAAGATAGTGCCATCCAATGGTCAATGGATGGACAGCCCCTAGTCGAAGGTCACCTGGAACTAATCGCCATGGAACTATTCACAATGCTGGTATCTACCAGTAACGAAAAGCTGCAAAATACTGAGACAACCACAGTGAAATCAATATCTCCGGAAGCTCAACGGCTGTCCGACATAACAAAAGTGTCGTAGGGACACAGAGGTGCCGGCGGGAGGTGCCCTCAGGACAAATAGTCTATTTGAGGCAGCGACCAATCCCGCCGGCTAAATTAGAGGTACCCTCGGCTATGGGGACCTAAACCGGCATTTGTCTATGAAAACAGATCTTTAGATTAAACGGGCAAGTGTTCAACCAGCATCAGAGATGAGAGCCTCGGCACAAGCTGCACACAATTCCTGAAATTCGCCATTTTTTCCAATATCTACGGCAAATTTCCAGCAGCGCGGGCACTTAGTGCCATCTGCTGATAACACAACCACAGATACACCGTCTTCACTTAATTGCGCCAGAGGCTCGCCGGCATATTTACTCAAATCGTCGACTATTTCCACCTGTGACGTAATGAAAATACCGTTCAATTCGCGGCCAAGGCTATTGAGTTTTTGATGCATATCTTTGTTCTCAAGACTTAACAGCACTTTTGATTCCAGTGAACTGCCGAATTTACGAGCAGCACGAGCAGATTCCAGAGCCTTATTAACCACAGAGCGAACTTTTATGATATCTGACCAGAACTCATCCAATTCAGGCTTAAGGTAACTCTTGTTCGGTTTCGGGAAATCAGTGAGTAAAACGCTCTTTTGTTTGCCGCGCATGCTCTCCGGCATATGCTGCCAGATGTCCTCAGCCAGATGCGGCGTCACCGGAACAAGCACGCGCACCAGTGTGCTCAAAAGTTCAGCCAGAACTGTCTGTACAGCTCTGCGATTGACAGACTTTTTACCACCTGTGTAGAGGCGATCTTTCACAATATCAAAGTAGAAGCTAGACAAGTCAACGACACAGAAGTTTTGCAGCAACTGATAGTACTTAAAGAATTCGAACCGATCAAAATCCTCAGTAATCTCAGCGGTTATTTCTTGCAACTTGTGCAAAATATAAGCATCGAGCTTCGTCAGTTGGTCATACGAAACAGCATCTTTTGCCGGATCAAAATCATGCAAGTTGCCTAAAAGATAGCGCGCAGTATTGCGGAGTTTGCGGTATACCTCAGCCAACTGGGCCAATAAATTCTTACCGATTGGCACATCGTCGGTGTAATTAACCGATGCTACCCAAAGCCTCAAAACATCAGCGCCATATTGTTTGATTACTTCTTCCGGTTCAACCATATTGCCCAAAGATTTGGACATTTTGCGTCCGGATTCATCGACGATGAAGCCGTGAGTCAAAACTGTTTTGTAAGGAGCTCTGCCATGCACGGCAACACTAGTTAGAAGCGACGACTGGAACCAACCACGATGTTGATCGCTACCTTCCAAATACAATTCACAAGGCGAGCCTCTGAGTTCGGGTCTGAGATCAACCACAGACGCGTGCGTTACACCTGAATCGAACCAAACATCCATTATGTCTGTTTCTTTTTCAAAACTTGTACCACCACATTCGCACTTAAACTTGCCCTTGAGGAAGTGTTCAGCATCGTGCTCCCACCAGGCATCAGAGCCTTCCGTTTCCACAACGGAAGCCACAGCCTCTACACTTTCCTTGCTCAATAATGGCTTACGGCAACCCGTGCAATAGAAGACAGGAATTGGCACGCCCCAAGATCGTTGGCGACTTATGCACCAGTCAGAGCGATTTTCAATCATTGTGTAGATACGATTGCGACCGGAAGCCGGATGCCAGGCAACTGTATCAATTGCCGCCAAGGCTTGTTTGCGGAATCCATCTACTGAAGCAAACCACTGCTCTGTTGCTCTGTAGATTAAGGGCTTTTTGCAGCGCCAACAGTGCGGATAGCTGTGCTTATACGGCGAGTGGAAAACCAGATTGCCTGATTCTTTCAATGTTTCAATTATGGACTCGTTAGCTTTGTTATAACGTTGCCCGGCAAATTTGCCTCCTTCTTCAGTGAAGAATCCACGATTATCCACAGGCGACAAAACGCCTAATTTATATCGTCCACCAACTTCAAAGTCTTCCAGACCGTGACCCGGTGCTGTATGCACGCATCCTGTACCCGCTTCTGCAGTGACGTGATCACCAAGAATTACTAGAGACGTCCGATCGACAAAAGGATGCTGTCCTTCCAGCCTTTCAAGCTTGGCTCCCTCGATTTTGGCCAATGATTTCACATCACCATTGTTCCAACCGTTGCTCTCACCAACAGCCGCCAAAAATGCATCTTTCAATGCATCGGCTACAACCAATATTCCTTGGTTGGGTGTTTGTAAAAAGTGATACTCAAATTGCGGATGCACGGCAATGCCCAAATTGGCAGGCAGTGTCCATGGAGTTGTTGTCCAAATTACAAAAGAGACTTCTTGTCCTTCCGGAAGTTGTACAGGCAATTTTGCTCTCGACTCTTTGGTCATGGCAAATTTGACGAAGACTGATTCAGATGTGTGATCGGCATATTCCACTTCAGCTTCTGCTAAAGCAGTTTCGCAATTTGCGCACCAATAGACAGGCTTTAGTCCTTTGTAGAGATATCCGGCTTGTGACATTTTGCCGAATACTCTTAATTGCGCAGCTTCGAATTTGGGATCTAAGGTCACATAAGGGTGCGCCCAATCTCCCCAGACACCCAGGCGGCGAAAATTGATTTCTTGTCCTTTCAAATTGGAAAGGGCAAACTCTTTACATTTACGTCTTAGCTCTAGCGGCGTAAAAGCAGCCTTGCCACCTTTTACGTCCTTGAGAACAGCGTTTTCAATAGGCAAACCATGGCTGTCATAACCAGGCACATAAGGAGAGTAGAAGCCTTGCTGGGCCTTGTATTTGGTGACAATGTCCTTAAGCGTCTTGTTGAGAGCATGCCCCATGTGGATTTTGCCGGCACTTAGATATGGAGGACCATCGTGAAGGACGAACTTCTCGGCTTTGTCCCTATTAGCCAGGTTTTGCTCATAAATCTTCTCTTCGTCCCACATACGCTGAAACTCAGGCTCTCTGACAGTGCTGTTAGCCTTCATGGGAAACTCTGTTTTCGGTAAATTTACGGCATATGCCTTTTCGGTCTTTTCAGCCATTTCTTACAAAACGCTCCAATAATTAGACGCCAGCCACACGATGATTGGCGACGGATTAGACAAAATTGTAAACTAATTAGTCAATTACTAATAGTATTTGTGAACTTGGCAGCGTTACTGCTACACAATAGAGTTAAGTCGCTATAAAACGCTCTAATGAGGACCCGTGGACAACATCAAAGAAACCGCTTTTAAGGCTGCATCCGTTGCTGGTGAATTACTAAAAGAACGGCTGGGCAACATCAAACAGGTCGATTACAAGAGCGCCTTCAACATCGTCACCGACGTTGATAAGGCATCCGAAAAGCTTATTTTGGAAATAATCAAAGAGGCATTTCCTGACGACAGCATTCTGGCAGAAGAAAGTGGCATGTCCAAGATAACCAGCAACCGCCGCTGGTTAGTAGATCCACTCGACGGCACCACCAACTACACACATGCCTACCCATTCTTTTCCATTTCAATTGGGTTCGAACTTGATGGTGAAGTTGTTTTTGCCACAGTATTCAATCCAATATCCAATGAACTTTTCTGGGCTGAGAAAGGCAAAGGTGCCTGGCTTCACGACACACCTATAAAAGTGTCCACGGTCGATAAGTTGTCCGCCAGCCTACTTGCTACAGGTTTTCCTCCCGATACTGACGCCCATGCAGACAACAACATAAATGAGTTCGCTACTTTGACGTCCACTTCCCACGGAGTCAGACGTGACGGATCAGCCGCGCTTGATCTTTCCTTTGTTGCCAGCGGCCGCTTAGATGGATTCTGGGAAACAAAACTTTCCCCCTGGGATATTGCTGCCGGCGGACTCATAGTCACAGAAGCCGGCGGTAAAATAACGAACCTGACAGGCGGTCCACTTGAACTAACCAGCGGCTACATCCTAGCTACGAATGGTTTGATCCACGATGAGGTTCTCGGCTCTTTGGCCCAATTGCGACAAGCTACTCTTGTGAAGGAGGTATCTGTTGACTGAAAAATTATCCGTGTGCTTCATCTGGCACATGCACCAGCCACTATACAAAGACCGTGTCTCAGGACAGTATCTTTTGCCATGGGTTCGCCTGCATGCAATCAAAGACTATCTAGACATGCCTCTTCTGTTAAAAGAATTTAGCAACATACGACAAACCTTTAATATGGTGCCATCGCTAATTGAACAGCTGGAAGACTATGGCTGGCATGAGGCTGTTGATCAGCAATTACTGCTCACAACTAAACCAGTTGATGAGTACACAACAACAGATAAAGTCTTCATCCTGACACACTCATTTCATGCCAATCTAGAACGACAAATCAAACCAAACAAGCCCTATTTTGAACTTTACCAGCGCCGCCAAAGACAATTAGATCGCGGACACGCCATGCAATCCATGGTGACCGAATTCAGCAACCAGGAATTTGCCGACATGGCCACCTGGATGAACCTAGCCTGGTTCGATCCACTCTGGTACTCGAAGATGGACGAGCTGACCAAGTATCTGGACCAAGGAAAGGACTTTACTGTCGAACAGCGCAAACGGCTGATTGAAATCGAGCGTGAACTAATTCGTCAAATTATTCCAGTCTACAGACAGATGCAGGAAGCCGGACAGATAGAAGTCATCACTTCGCCTTACTATCATCCAATTTTGCCCTTGCTCATTGACTCCAACGTAGCGCGCTATCCGGCCCCTGGCGTAAAACTACCGGAAAAACTTTATTTCTATCGTGATGATGCGCGTAAGCAATTGGACAAGGCCGTGCATTTCTACGAAGACATGATGCACACTCGCCCACGCGGCATGTGGCCATCTGAGCTTGCTGTTAGTCCGGCAGCTATTGAACTAATCGCTCAGAGTGGTATCAAGTGGATTGTTCTCGACGAGGCGTTGCTGACCAAAACGACTGGACTGCCAATCTTGCGAGATGACCACGGCAACTTAAACAATCCCGAACTCCTTTGCCAACCATACAGGTTGCAGGTGGGAGAACAGCACATCAACGTCATCTTCCGCGAGGTAGTGACATCCAACGAAATAAGCTTCTCCTATGGCAGCAGATCACCTGAAGAAGCAGCTACGGCTCTCTACATGCGCATCAAGCATATTCAGCAAAAGCTTTTCAATTGGCAAAGAGAAGGGATTGTCACCATTGCCCTTGATGGTGAAAATTGCTGGGAGACTTATGAACAAGACGGCGATCCGTTTTTGCGTGAAGTCTACAAACGTCTTTCCGGAGACAATAGTCTCAACATTTGCACAGTAAGTGATTATCTAGATAATCATCCAGCATCAGCTGAACTGCACAATATTCATTCTGGCTCTTGGATAAATGCCGACTACCACATCTGGATTGGCGACCCGATGAAAAACAAAGCCTGGGATTTGCTCAATCGCACAAGACATTTCCTATCGTCTGCGATGCATAACGAAACTCATCCGATGGACCAGCTGACTAAAGCCTGGGAAGAAATCTACACAGCCGAAGGCAGCGATTGGTTCTGGTGGTTTGGTGAGCCCAATACATCAGCGGATGATCCAATGTTTGATCAACAATTCCGCCTACGCTTGCAAAACGTCTATAAAATCCTTGGGCAATCATATCCGGCTGACCTGGATATTTCCGTGCAAGAACAAGTCTATGGCAAGCAACAAACCCCATCGGGCGTTTCAACCAAGTAGTCCCTACAACTTAATATCAAACCAGTTCAATATTTGAAGACTACGATCCAACCATTTGGCATTGTTCACCATGCTAATTTGTGCTGTGCTGCGATCGCGCATGGACGTTACTGTTTTTGTCCACTTGCCGGCGCTCACAGTTGGTCTGTCTTTCTTAAGCTGTTCCAATATGCCTGCTCGACTTACTTCCAACTCGCGGGCTTGCTGAATTCTTTCCTGGGCTGGTTCGGAGCGAAGAAGTTTAGCATAGCTTTCCAACACGCCAACCTCAAGAAGCGAACGTTCAGTTGATGGTCGAATATTTGTATCTGACAACAATATCCTTGCCCACTTAAAGCAATTTTCCGCTTCACTGGATTTCTTTTGCGTACGGAATATTTCACCGAGCAAGCTATATGCCCGAATGGAATCCAGTGTATCAAAGCGTTCTTTGTGTTTGTCAGACTCCAAAAGCTTGAGCAATGACATTGACCATGCTTCCGCATCAGCGAACTTGCTTTGAGCTAAAGACTCTCTAGCCCGACTATAGACATTGTATGCCACATGCACAAGAGCATCGAGTCTATCGTTTACGGTAGGCTCTAGATCGTTCGGCCTAGTTTTCGGTCGTGCCTGCGTCTTCCAGGAATCCAACTGCTTCATAATATCAGCTGTCAGCTTCTCATTTGGTTCAATTCTTATATTTCTTGGCTCAGCTGGATTTACGGCAAACTTATCTAAAGCACTTTCTTGTTGCCTTGTGCTCTCGTGTTTAGCTGGCTCATGCTCGGCATTTGTTGTTTCCGTTGATTGGCGTTGGCTGAACTGAGATTCGGGGGAAGTTTGTCCAGCACGTCCTTCTTCCTTAGCTATAAGCCATTCATATCTCTCGAGCTTATTCTTGCATTCAAGTACTTCAGACGACGTGAGTCTTCCATCATCGACACCTTCTCGAATACTTTGATAATGGTTATCCAGCTGTTTCTGGATAGAATCTCGACGACTGTACATCTCGGCCAATTCAAGATTGACACCACCTGATGTACCTGGCTCTTTGGCAGTGGATAGTTTCTTCTCACGGATTTTCAACAAGTCCGTATATGGCTTGGCAATATTGTCGGTAGCAATAGACGCTAATGAAGAGGGTACTTGACCGCCTACATGGCTTACTTCTTTTTCAAGAAACGTTTGATTGGGGTTTCTTGGGTTTACAACTTCAACATAATTTCCTTTATCAACTTTCGGACGTATTTTTGCCCAACCCACGATCTCGTTTTTAAGGAGCTCAACAGGCACACGTCCATAATGAAAATCATCTTTGGTGACCATTAGTTGACGTTGTTTGCCCTGATACCCTTCAGGCTGTCCGGCTCGTTGTATAACTCCCCTGTCGCCTTTGACAAAAAATACTACTGAGTCGCCTTCTCTTCCCCTGCCAGCTGCGTTAAAGGCATCGGCAAGGAGTTCATTTTCCAAACGCAAATCAACTGCCAATTGTACATCGGTCTTTCTCTCTGGTTTTTTCCAAGTCTTCTCACCTGCAGACTCAGGTTTTATCTCTGTTTCACTTGGTTGCGGTTCCACTTTCGCCTGTTCAGGTTTCGGCTGTTCAGGATGCGCCTGTGTTTGACTTGGTTGAGGCTCTATCTTTGCCTGCTCAGCTTCCTTAGCTCGCGCCTCTTCAACACGTCTAGCAAAATACTGACCTCGTGCTTCGTCAAATCTTTCTTTAAAGCCCGGGTTGAATTCAGAGTATCGGCCGTAGACACCTTCCGGCAACCCTAATTCCTTCGCTTCTCTTTCTATTTCGTTACGGACTGCTTCTTCACGTCTTTTAAACCAGGCATCCCTTGACGTATCAAATCGCTCCTTGAAGCCAGGCTCAAATCCAGATACTTTTCCATACACCCCTTCCGGTAATCCCTGCAATCTTGCTTCTTGTTCGACTTCTAGAAACTCTCTATATTTACTGTTGTCGAACGACTTGGTTGGTTCACTGACCTCAATGGGTTCGCTTACCTTAACGGGATCGCTCGCCGTTACTGGTGGTTGTTCCTTAGCGACCGCTCCAAATGCAGCCTTTCTTCTCTCGATTTTACTCAAGCGACTATTTATGTCCCTTATCTGTTTAGGGCTAAGGCGGTCTTCAGATGCCAGCCGTTCTCTAAGTGCCATTTCCTCCAACTCTAGCTTGGCAATCTTACTGTCATGCTTGCTGACCAATTGTTCACTGGCAACCAGCTCAGGTGTTGCAGTCCGTTGGGTATCGGCCGGTTCAATCTTAGTAGCACTAATTGGCTCAGAAACACTTGCCGGCTTCTCCGAGCTACGCGGCATGTCTTCGATCTTAATTGGCATTGCTTCCGGAGCAGATACAATTGCATCTGGCTTATTTCCCGGCTTAGTTAGCGATTCAATAACATCGCTTACAGGTTTAGCTTGTTGCGTCATGTCCTGGGGCTTGGAAAGAACTCCTTCTCTTCCTGCTTTCACCTTCGCTAAAAAGTCGAGATCTTTTACTGGACAAACGTCACCTTTGCATTCTGACCCTTTTGACAAATCCCGTTTAAAGCCAGTCTCGAAAGTGAACTGACTTAGGTTCTTGTCCAATCTAGATTTAAGGAAGAATTCTTTATAGTTTCCACAGTCGGCCAATCGTGAGGGAACATCACCAACGGTACCCAACAACGGTCTATTGCCACCATGCGGTGAGCCAAAAATTACAGCACCCTTCACAATATCGCTAGAAATCAGATCATACTCGGCCAATCCGTTGCCAATATGCTTGAGTGGATAACTAAAGGTTCGGCTAGAACCTTCTATTCGATCATTTGTATAGCGAATCAAATGACCTTTCTCATCCGTAAAAGCGACGTAAGAATCTTCTGGGTACTTGCCCGAACGTGCTTCTAGAAACAAGTCTCTTACCAGAGGTGAGGCTTTTGTAGCTTGAAGAATTTCAGAAGCAAACTTGTTGTTGGCATTCATCACACTGTCAAACATGGCTTCAATTACATGAGGCTCTGCAGCATTCTGCGTGTTGTTGACCAACAATTCAGCCAATTCTTCGTCATTTTTTGATTTTCTGAGAAAACGAACCTCATCAAAGATTGCGCCACGCTTTCTATGGTACGGACTCTCAAACCATTTCTCTCCAAGCTGATCAGCAAGATCAGTCCGAATGGCATTGAATGTCTCTTTGTTCCCCTCTGTCCTTAATGCTTGCAGATTCTCAAATGTCTCTGGAGCAGCCGGTTTGCCTTTGCGCACTGCTTGTTCGTTCAGTAGATTCAATGTTTCAGCAGGATCTAAATCCATTTCCGATTTTGGTTCTACCTTGCTGCCAAGTTCAACAGGCTTGGTTGGTTCAATCTTTGGTTCAGGTTTTGTCTCAAACGGTCTCTGTTCATTGTATTTTTGATTCTTCTTGTTATTACGCGATTGACCCATCGCCAAGTAATGGGGCGATTCCTCAACGGAGTTCGCATGGTTAACCGGTCGAACAATAACAGCACCAACAGGAACGGTTTCAGCAATAAATAGTTTGCTCTTTAGGTAGTTGATGCCACGATATGCAAATGGCTCAGTAAGATGCCCAGCGAGTCCTCCAATAGTGCCCAACGAAACATCAGCTAAAACCTTACCACCCAGCTTTTGGGCCTCATACACGCTGTTGCTATAGTCGCCTTGTTTGGTCGCTTTGTTTTTTAGGTGGTCCACCTCATTCAAAGCCTGAAAAGTGTATTTGAGAAACTCAAAACCCAGATAGGTATTGATCACGCTGCCAACTATTCGAGTGGGCAGTGGTCTGGCAGCGTTGAGCATCCAATTCAGACCATAAGCTAAACCAACACCGGTTCCTATAGCGTTCCACGCTTCACCAGTTTGAAATCCTTCTTTTATTGAATGTCCTGCTTCCGGCAAGAGTCCTTGAGCCATATCCGCCCAAAAATTAGTCTCTGAATGCAGCTTGCTTTGAGCAAAGTCCTGTTCTAGCAAGTGTTTATAGTCACCTTCGTGACTGTTGCTAAACCTCTCTGCCATTGGCTCCTCCTAGAGAGCAAGATTTGTTGGCAGCATGATAGAGAGTCTGATCTATATAGTCACTGGGACAAACACGCTCTTATACGTAGAAATCCCATCAGAATTAATGTCATTTATCTGGCTACAAGCAATTCTTGCGGCAACAAGGCAACACTTTTTGCTTCACTGATCATCGATAGGAAGTACTCATGTACCAGAGTATCGCTGGTCAGCTCAGGATGAAAACTTGTCACCAACAAATTACCCTGTCGGGCCATGACGATACCTTCGTCAATTGAAGCCAGGACAGTAACCGTCGAACCACAGGACAAAATAATCGGCGCCCTAATAAAGACGGCATTGAATGCCTCATTCCGCAATTCCGGAATTACAACTAGCCTTTCCGAGCTGAACTTCTGCGGACCAAAAGCATTGCGTCTGACTTTTATGTCCATCAATCCAAGGCGTCCTTGAGTTGAATCCTCTATGTCTTTTGCTAGAAAGATAGAACCCATGCAGGTGCCATAAACAGGCATGCCGGCAACGGCCCGCTTCTTGATGTCGTCCATTATGGCATCAAACGCTTCAACGCCTGTCAGTTTGGCAATTGTGGTTGACTCTCCACCAGGAATAATCAGACCGTCAATTCTTCCTAGTTCCTTGCTGCGTTTAATTTCAACAGCCTCAGCTCCACATGCGTCCAAAAGACGCATGTGTTCTGAAACTGCACCTTGCAGAGCAAGGACGCCTACAACTGGCTTTCTGGAGACTGCCATGTTACCAGCCTCTAAGCGCCAATGCTTCCTCAGGCAATAGACTCTTAGCAGTGCGGCCAACCATTGGCTCACCAAGGTTGCGGCTTACCTGAGCAAGAATTTCCGCATCATTGTAGAAGGTTGTTGCCTTTACAATTGCCAACGCCCGCTTTGCTGGATCGCCTGATTTGAAGATACCAGAGCCGACAAACACACCATCTACACCTAGTTGCATCATCAAGGCTGCATCAGCCGGGGTAGCAATGCCACCGGCAGCAAAGTTGACGACGGGCAATTTGCCATCTTCAGCAACTTGATTAACCAGTTCAAACGGAGCACCAATTTCTTTAGCATAGCTCATGCGCTCTTCAGGAGGCATGACCGAAAGGAGTCTTATTTCACCAAAAATAGTCCGGGCATGACGTACTGCTTCCACGACATCGCCTGTTCCAGCTTCGCCCTTAGTGCGAATCATAGCTGCACCTTCGCCAATTCGTCTAAGTGCTTCCCCTAAATTGCGCGCGCCACATACGAACGGAATGGTGAATTGCCTCTTGTCGATATGGTACTGCTCATCGGCAGGAGTCAACACTTCGCTCTCATCGATACAATCAACACCGAGAGACTCAATGATTTGTGCTTCGACGAAATGCCCGATGCGTGCTTTAGCCATGACCGGAATAGAGACCGCATCAATTATGCTGGCGATAAGTTCCGGATCGCTCATGCGAGCAACGCCGCCTTCGATTCTAATATCTGCAGGCACTCTTTCCAATGCCATGACGGCTACAGCACCGGCTTCCTCGGCAATTTTTGCTTGCTCGGCATTAACCACATCCATGATTACGCCGCCCTTGAGCATTTGTGGCAAGGCTTTCTTAACTAGATTTGTACCTGTTTTAATATCCGTGACCATTTCTTGTACCTCTCGTTGTAATTACGTTAATGCAGGATCCCGCATTAACAAGTCTTTTGAATATCTTGTTGCTACTCGCGTTTTGAGATATAAGCGAATAGCTTTAGCTAAACGGGCAATACCTTCTTCAATTTTCTTCTCTTCAATTTGCACAAAGGACAAGCGCATGTATTCTTGCCTATCACCAGACAGGAAGAAAACATCACCAGGAGTAAAAGCAGTTCCCTCCCTTTCAGCATAAGCCAAAAGATCACGAGCAGAACAACCCGACGGCAGCCTCAACCACAATGACATTCCACCATCTGGTTTTGTCCAACTAACTTCGCCGTGCAAGTGTTTATCCAAAGCTACCAGCATGGCATCTTTTCTGCGTCCGTAGAGTTTGCGTACATCTTCCAAATGCTTGTCATAAAAGCCGCGTTTTAAGTACTCAGCAAGCAAGACTTGCGACATTGTATTTGTCGTCACATCGCGCATACGCTTCGTCACTCTCAGCCTACCCATCAATTCCCGCGGTGCCAAAAGCCAACCGATGCGGAATCCGGGGAAAAGAGTCTTAGAGATAGTCCCTTGATGGATGACCAGACTGTCCGGTCCAGACAATGCTCTCAATGGCGGTGGACCAGGTTGCCCATAATACAGGTCACCAACGACATTGTCTTCCAGTACCGGCAATTGATAGCGCTCAGACAGTTGCAAGAGCTGCCGGCGTTTTTCCAGTGAAATTGTCGTACCAGTTGGATTTTGGAATGACGGCGTAACATAAAGCAGCTTGGCTCTTTGATTTGCCAGCATGGAATCAAGCATGTCTACGCGTAAGCCACTATCATCTATCGGCAGCGGAATGCAACGAGCCTGACTAGCTTTGAAATCACAAAGCGCCAAATGATATGTAGGCTCTTCAGTGATAATTACATCGGTTGGATCGACAAGAGTAGATGTGACAATATCAATTCCTTGCTTGGATCCATTAACAATCAAAATCTCATCGCTGCCAACGTCAATGCCCTGCTTCTTGAGCAGTTTCTGAACTTCAGCAATTAAGGGGGGATACCCATCCGGGGCACTAAAGGCAAATAATTCAGCCAGACTTTCTTGTGTATTGAAACCTGCAAGAATTTTCTGGAACTCTTGCCAGGGATAAAGTTCTTGATTGGGGATTGAATTGGTAAAAGCTATGACGTCTTTCGGCAGAGGCTGCATCGGCAATCTGCTGAACAATGAATACGATGCATCTTTCGACCGAGCAAATTTTTCAGACCAAGCAACAGGCATTGAACTAGACTGGTAATTGATATTGGCAGGCGGCAGAGTTCTACCACCACCTTTAACAAAAGTACCTCTGCCAACATGGCTTTCAATTAAACCGGCCAATTGCAATTCCAAATAAGCCCGAGCAACAGTTGAGCGATCAACATTGAGCATCGCTGCCAACTCTCTATTTGTCGGCATTTTCGTTCCGTTAGGCAATTGTCCGGAGGCGATGGCATCGTCAATTCGCCGCATGATTTGTTCGTACATCGGCACTGAACGGTCCTTAGTGCCTTTACCTAACTCCGAAAGTATATCCAGCCAATTCATTTGATTTTTCTCATTCTATCCAGCCAATCCATCCAGCCAATTAATTCCCCCGGATTCGTCAACCAGAACAACAATCGCTCCACCAGCAGAGCAAGCAGTCAATCAACACAATCTCAGCGTACTAAGTATTGGCTGGACTGTCAATCCAGCCAATTAGTCAACCAGATCAGTTGCCGCCTGCATTAGGTATAGTGGGTGACTATGAAAAAGACTGATGGAAACCTTTTACTACTGCTGGCCCTCCTGTCAGCTCTGTGTTTTCTACCTTTATTAGGTAGCTTTGGAATTTTTGATCCGAGCGATGGCTGGTATTCCGAAGGCGCTCGCGAAATGTTGGAGTTGGGTGATTACCTGACCCCACATCTTAATTACAAGCCCTGGTTGGAAAAGCCAATTCTGGTCTATTGGCTGATCATTACTTCTTACAAAACATTTGGTGTCAGCGAATTTGCCGCTCGCTTTCCATCGGCTTTCTCCGGCGCATTGTTAGTACTGGGGACATTTCTCTTCGCAAGACAATTCGTTAGCCAACGTGCCGCCTTCTTATCAGCACTTGCTCTTTTATCTTCCCCTCTCTATTTGGTTGTCGGACACTTAGCCATGACGGACATGCCATTGGCACTGCTCGTATCAGCATCGGCGGCATTGCTTTTTTCGGCTCTTAAAACCAATCGAAAGTGGCTCATTTACCCAGCTTATGCAATTGCCGGCTTAGCTGTATTGCAAAAGGGGCCAATAGGTTTGTTTTTGATTGGCATTGGTTTGTTGCTTTATCTAATCGTCAGCAGTCGAACGCCCAGAGCATTTTTCCAATCGGTGCTCAGCCTAAATCCTTTTGTCGGACTGTTGATTGTGCTTGTCGTAGCTCTTCCCTGGTACGTAGCCGAATCAATAATTACCAAAGGCGCCTTTCTACAAGAGTTTTTCTTGAGACAAACATTCTCCAGAATTTCCGGAACTCTGGATCACTTATTACCATTTTGG